>JAFAHI010000219.1 GCA_019237325.1 Verrucomicrobiota bacterium
TCCCGAGATCCTTCATCACTTGCTGGAGAGTGGTCGTGCGGGGATCACACGCCACGGTAGCCCCCAATTGTTCAGCCAGCTTCAGCCGATAGGCGTTGATATCCGTGATCACAACATGCCGTGCGCCCGCGTGTTTAGCGATCGCAATCGCCATCAACCCGATAGGTCCAGCTCCGGTGATCAAGACATCCTCACCTAAGACGTCAAACGACAATGCGGTGTGAACAGCGTTCCCTAACGGGTCAAAACAGGAGAGCACCTCAAGTGGGATATTCGGATCTGCTGCCCAAACGTTAGTCTCCGGTACCACTACGAGTTCGGCAAACGCACCCGGTCGATTAACACCGATCCCGCTGGTGTTATTGCACAGATGCCGCCGGCCAGCTAAGCAATTTCGGCAGCGACCACAAACGACGTGCCCTTCACCCGTCACAATCATTCCCGGGTGGAAATCATGAACATGGCTGCCCACGCTTTGAATGACACCGACAAACTCATGTCCGATCACCATCGGGGTCGGAATTGTCCTTTGGGCCCAGTTATCCCACTCAAAAATGTGGACATCGGTGCCGCAGATGGAAGCACGGAGAACTCGGATCAGGACATCGAATTCACCAACCCGTGGGACCGGAACTTCGTCCAGCCATAGACCGGGTGCGCGCTCCTTCTTAACGAGCGCTTTCATCGTTTGCATACGGAAGATAAGGCGGAAAACTCGTTCAAGCGCGGAATTAAGCAAGAGGCCTGGGGAAAGTAAGCAGTAAGCAGCGAGCAGTAATTAGTTTAGGAGCCAGGAGCTAGGAGCACGCTCATTTTTGGTGGGCCGAGGATCCCGAATAACCCAGAGATTTTAACGAAGGCGCTGGCTGGCTCAGGCCCAGCGTAGTGCTATACCAATTTGCTCGCCGAGCCGCGGTATATCGCGGGGCAGGCCGAATCACCCTATTCGGCTTAATGCGTGCAACGTCTCGCTCCGAACCAAGATTCTAGCGATACGGCAGACCCACGGCTCTGCACACGCGTCCGTCTAGCACGGCGTAGGGATTTCCCAACGTTGGCAGCTTCGTTAAAATCCTTAGGCCATTCGGGAGCCTCGCCCCATCAAATATGGCCGGCTCCCCTCCTAGCTCCTAGATTCTAGCTCCTAGCTCCTAAACTGATTACTGCTCATTGCCTGCTGCTTACTGCTTACTTCCCGCCCCCCACTCACCTCTCACAAACCGGCCCTCACCGATTGTCCCGACCGGTGACCGCTTATCACAGGACCCAACTCAACGCGTATTATTTACGTCATTCTTTATGTATGAAATGGATACCTTTACTTGTTTGCGCCGCAGCGCTCACGGGGTTTAGCACGCTTAATGCGCAAACCCCGAGTCCTTCGGCGTCAGGGTCAGAGTCGGCGGAGACCGGTGAACATCATCATGGATGGCGGCACCATGAATTTGGGTTCTTCTTGAAGCAATTGAATCTCACTGATGCTCAGAAGCAGCAGGTGAAACAATACTTCTCGGACAACAAGCAAGCTTTCAAGACCAACATGTTGAATATGTTGAAGGCGAAGCAGGCGGTTGATTCGGCAATTGAGAAGAATCCTAGCGATGAGTCGACCATTCGTTCGCTTTCCGCCAATGTCGCCAGCGCAGTGACAGATTTGTCTGCTCAGCGCGCAAAGTTCGCGGCGTTTTTGCAGTCGATCTTAACGCCGGAGCAAAAGCAAACGCTGATCGCGCTTCAACAGAAACGAGATGCTAAGCTTCAAGAGCACATTACCCGGATGAGCGAGGCTCAACCAGGCAGCTGAGAACGTTTCTTTCGTTGGTTGGGAAAACCCGTACCGCGCGCCAGCAATGGCGCGCGGCCTTTTTTGGTGGGGGACGAACGACGCGTTCATGTGATGTGCCATTGCCCATCAACCTGGAGGGAAGCCGCTTTGGAATGTGCCCGGTCACCCGGCGATTCTCGCCTCAACGCTAATACGGCCGAAACGCATGAAAACATGCGGCTCCCGCGAACGACCCAGCGCGATGCATTCACTCGTGGGCTTCGATTCGCTTACACCCGGACCGTAGAGCTGCGTCGCGCTGGGTAATTCGCGGGAGCCGCCTGCTGCGACATTTTTAGGACCGATCACGCGCTGATACGAATATCGCGAGGGCGCCGGATACGTTCCAAAGCGGCTCCCTCCAGGCGACGGGCAATGGCACATCACATGAACACGCCACAATTTTCGAGGACGAGGCCTAAGGCGAGTCTCCGTTGCCACGAGCCCTCCTTTCGGCATCTTTTGACAATGGATTATCGTTTCTTAGGTCATACAGGATTGCGTGTCAGCGAGCTCTGCCTGGGCGCAATGACTTTCGGGCGTCAGAACGAAGCCACGGAAGAACAGAGTCATGCAATGTTGGATCGGTTTGTGGCTGCCGGCGGTAATTTTATCGACACCGCCAACGTCTATTCGACCGGCATTTCTGAGGAGATCGTTGGGAAATGGTTACGCCGCCAACGGCGCGATGATCTCGTTATCGCAACCAAGGTCCGTTTTCCAATGGGAACCGGCCCGAACGACCTTGGTTTGAGCCGGAAACATATTTTGAGCTCGGTTGAAGCGAGTTTGAAACGGTTACAGACAGACTATATCGACCTCTATCAAGTGCATTGCTGGGATCCGGCAACCCCGTTGGAGGAATCACTGTCTACCCTGAATGATCTCGTACGGCGGGGTACGGTACGCTATCTGGGAGTCAGCAATTTCAACGGCTGGCAGTTGCAACGCGCGCTTGATCTGAGCCGGGAAAAAGGTTGGGAAGAGTTCGTCTGTCTACAGCCACAGTACAATTTGCTCTGTCGCAGCACCGAATGGGAACTGATCCCAATCTCAATTCGAGAAGGGCTAGGAGTGATCCCTTGGAGCCCTCTACGTGGTGGTTGGCTATCAGGCAAGTTCCATCGTGGTATGTCTGCGCCGCCGGACGATTCCCGGGTTAAATTGGCTGAAGAAAAGGACTGGGGCGAAAAGTGGAGCGCCTACAATAACGAACACACCTGGGCCGTGTTGGACGCCTTGCATGCGGTAGCCAGTAAGACCGGGAAAAGCGCGGCCCAAGTAGCACTCAATTGGCTGCTCAGGAAGCCCGGGGTAACGGCTCCAATCATCGGCGCCAGATCAATGCCTCAATTAGAAGCCAATCTTGGCTCGAGTGGATGGATTCTTTCGGAAGAGCACGTCAGGCATCTTGATGACGCGAGCGCTCTTCAGCCTCCGTATCCGTACGATTTCATCGCCAAAGCCGCAGGGCCACGGCAGGCGTGATTAGTTAGGCGCATGATTGGAGGGGAGCCGCTTTACCAGATGGCAGATCTATCAGTTGGCAGCAAGCGGCTCCCGCGAATCAGCCCAGCGCAATGCTTCTGCCGAGCGCCTCTGATCCTAGCGTTATTAGTTCGAACGGTACGGATAGACATGGCGCGCGTTGAAACGTTCCCGGGAGCCGCCTGTTGCCAAGATTTTCGGCCGTACACGGAACCGTGACGAATATCGGGAGGTTGACGAGCCATCTGCTAAAGCGGCTCCCCTCCAGACCGCGACTCCCCCATTTCTGGGTTGCAAATTTATTTCCCCCTTATAGTGTTCATAGGAACACTATGCCGCCATCGGGTAAGATTATTGAGCTTCGCCAAGTCCTGGCTGAACGTTTTCCCAGGGAATTACCTCCTCCGTCTTCCCTCTTGGCTACGGGGATCGATTGTTTGGATCGACCCTTAGAAGGAGGCCTGCGACGTGGATCTATCACTCAGCTTGTCGCTCCCCTCCCCAGCAGTGGAAGCGCTTCTCTCTTACATGAACTCATCGAATCCATGCAAGCCGCTTCCCAATTTGTGGCTCTAATCGACGGCAAAAACAGTTTTGAGCTGATCGACCCAGCGAATCTCTTGCTTTGGATCCGATGCGATAATGTTTCTCAGGCTATTCGAGCAGCCGATTTAATCATCCGAGATGGCAACATCGTCCTGAGCATCTTGGACTTAAAACAAAATGAGGCGCGAGAATTAAGAAAAGTACCGGCCACGGCTTGGTACCGGTTACAACGCGTTACCGCTGAATTTGAGACAACTTTGCTGCTCATCACCAGCTACTATATCTCCGGCAGCTCAATTGCCGCGTTGCAGATCAATAACCCTCTTCGAATCACTGATTTCACTGAACTATCGTCCACGATATCTCAGAGCCGGCTAATTGATTTCATTTACCGAAAAAACCATCACGTGGAGCCTCAATATGCCCAAGCCTAAACTGTTTGCTGTTGTGCATACTCCTTATTTTCGGCTGCAGTGCGCCCAACAAAAACTGCTCAATGCAGAAATCGAATCCAACCGACAAACGAATCTGCCTTTTTTTGGCGAGTCAAAAACAGTTCCTAAGACGGGAGATAAAATTCCCTCTGCTTTGCTCAATGACGCGGAGATTATCGAAATAAACCCTGCCGCCGATGCCGGCGGAGTTAGCATTGGAATTACTCCCAGTTTAGCGCTAGCGCGAGCACCTGAGTTACAAATTTATAGCTCGGTGGCCGAACAGGAAGAGCAGCAACAAGAAGCGTTACTGCAACTTTGCTATCGATATTCACCTTTTATCGAAAATACTTCTCCTGGTGTCTGCACACTCGATTTACGCGGCCGTAAAGATCAGCATCAGGAATGGTGGACCCGCGAGCTTCTCACTCAATGGAGAATCCTCGGTTTTACCGCGCAAATCGGGATTGGTCCTAACCCAGAACTAGCAGAACAAGCCGCTAAATTCGCGAACCCTTATTTAGAGGTGAACGCCAATAGCCAATTACTTCGATCTCTGCCTCTGGAATCGCTCCAACCCTCTCATGAGCTATTAGATATTTTACATAACTGGGGGATCCGTACCTTGGGTGAACTGATACGCTTACCTAGAGAAGATTTTGGAGTACGTCTAGGTCTCGAGGGGTTAGCGCTTTGGGATCGAGCATCAGGTCGTTCTACTAAAGTACTCCATCATATGCAGCCGCCGGAAACTTTCCGGGAATCAATTGATCTTGAGCAGAGGTTGGAGACGCTGGAACCTCTGCTGTTCGTTCTGAGACGGTCTCTTGAACACCTCACTCTAAGAGTGGAAGCGGTTTATCGACTAGTAGCAGAGATCCGGTTACTACTGCTTTTAGACAATGAAGAAACCCTGGAACGTACCCTGCAAATACCAGCTCCCACCCGCGATGTAGCCGTTCTATTCCGAGTCCTCGCCCAATATTTAGAGACCGTGCAAACCACAGCCCCAGTGGTAGGATTTGCCTTAGAGGTATTCGCCAGTAACCCCGGGAAACATCAATTCAATCTATTCCAGAGCGGCTTAAAGGATCCTAACCGTTTCTTCAATACCCTAGCGAGATTAGCCGCACTGGTTGGTAACAATCGAGTGGGAATACCAGAAAAGATCGCTACCCATCGACCCGATAGCGTTCGGATGCAATGGCCTGCCTTCGATTGGATGGATAAAACTCCTACCTCGACTAAACCGCCTAGAATCGGTCCTGCCTTGCGTCGTTATCGTCCGCCAATTCCTGCCACGGTTGAACTCATATCGGGCAAACCGGCCAAAATCCAAAGCCAGTCAGTAAACGGCGAAATCAATAAACTAGCCGGTCCTTGGCGTTCTTCTGGTGATTGGTGGCATACCGATCGATGGGATATTCAGGAATGGGATATCGAGCTGGCTCAAGGTGGCCTCTATCGATTGACTTTATCGGCCGGTTCCTGGTCTATCACCGGGGGATATGATTGAGCATGCGGTAGGGACGAGCTCCCGCTCGTCCGGGATTAGCGCGCGGTTTTAGCGATAGGAGATAAATCCCGGACGAGCGGGAGCTCGTCCCTACCGCATGCTATGTACGTCGAACTACACTCCCGCAGCGCATTTAGTTTCTTACGAGGCAGTTCTTCTCCGGAAAACCTCGCTTACATCGCTGCCGAACAAGAATTGCCCGCTCTAGCGTTGTGCGACCGCGATGGAATATTCGGGGCGCCCAGATTTTACACTGCGGCTAAGGAAGCTGGTATCCGGCCATTAGTGGGAAGCGAGCTCACCATGACCGATGGAACGGTTTTGCCAGTCCTGGTAAAATCCCGTACCGGTTATCAAAATCTTTCTCGACTGATATCGAGAGCAAAATTGCGATCGCCTAAAAATGAGAGCGCGATCGATTGGACTGAACTCATTGAATTCCGGGAAGGTCTGATCTGTCTGACTGGCGACCAGGAAGGACCTTTGCATCAAGCCTTAGTTAGCGGAGATTTTGCAGGAGCAGATAAACGTTTAACTAACCTAATGCGTTGCTTTGATGCTGACCACCTATTTATCGAGATCCAGCGACATCATCAACGAGATGAACCCTGGATCGAACGACAATTGTTGCTGCTCGCCGAAAAACACCGTTTG
>JAFAHI010000340.1 GCA_019237325.1 Verrucomicrobiota bacterium
GCAAGCGCTGAGCAATCAATCTTTCTGACATCGCTGCCTCCTTACCGTCCATTGGCTTGGTCGACGGCGATCTCGCGAATCAGTAAAGGCATTTTCAAAGAGGCGGGGCTAGAAGGTCCGCGCTTGGGCGCACATCGGTTGCGCCACAGCGTTGCGACTCACCTGGTGCGGTGCGGATCGTCTTTCAAGGAGATTGCCGATCTGCTGGGACACAAGTCCATGAGAAGTACAGGCATTTACGCCAAACTAGACCAAAGGGGGCTTGAACAGGTTGCTCTTCCATGGCCCGGAGGTGCGCTATGAACCCTGGCGATTTATTGCTTCACCTCGAAGCCTATCTAGCGTTGGAAAATGCGTTGGGATTTTCTCTTCGTGCAAGGGAGAGGCTGCTGCGTGACTTTGTGGCTTTCGTCGAAGTTCATAACACCACCAGAACAATCAGTTCCCAAATTGCTCTTGCCTGGGCTTGTTCGGTCTCTGCACGTTGTGGGGTCAGCGGAAGAGCAGCGCGCTTGAGCATTGCACGGCGATTTCTGTTTCACCTCAGCGCGATGGTCCCCGGTATCGAAGTGCCCAGTGCGTCACTGCTGGCTCGACCGCAGCGATCAAAGCCGTTTCTATTCTCCACCGAGGAGATCAGCCGTCTCCTAAACGCTGCTTTGTCAGTTGGAGCCCAAGCATCGCTGCAACCGCGCACCCTTTCAACGTTATTGGGGTTGCTGGTTAGTTCAGGGCTTCGGGCCAACGAGGCCCTCAATCTTGAGGTCAGCGACGTCTTGTTGGATCTTGATCCACCGCAACTAGAAATCCGCAAAACGAAGTTTAACAAATCGCGGTTGGTTCCGATTCACGAAACGGTGGCTAACAAATTGCGCCAATACGCAGAGCTACGCCACCGTCTGGATTACGACGCCTTATCGGATTACTTCTTTGTGTCTGAGCAAGGTGGTCGCATCCGCTATAAGGCTTTATATAGCGCTTTCCAGAAGTTGGTGAGTAGTTTGGGAATCCAGGCACGGGAAGGCAGTCGCAGACCCAGTCTTCATTCGTTTCGACACGGATTTGCTGTCAATCGTTTACGTGCGTGGTACCAGCAAGGCGTTGATGTCAGGGCGCATCTGCCACAGCTTTCCGTCTACCTTGGCCATCTGGAGCCGGCGCATACCTACTGGTATCTGAGCGCGACGCCGGAGTTGTTGAATGAGGCTGCGCATTCATTTGCCGCTTATGCCATGGAAGGAGATGAACAATGAGCACCTTACTTGCTCCCATTCTCCAATACTTCTTCACTGAACACCTGACGACGCACAGACAAGTTAGTCCACGGACGATCATTGCTTATCGCGATTCGTTTCGGTTATTTTTGCGGTTTCTGAAGAACAAAACCGGCAAACAGCCCTCCGCATTGTGTGTGGAGGATCTGGATGCACCCTCAGTGCTTGATTTCCTGGAGAGTCTCGAAGATCAACGCGCCAACCAAATCTGTTCTCGGAATGCCCGACTTACCGCGATCCGCTCTTTTTTCCACGTTGTGGCCCTGCGTGATCCGGCCAGTGTCGGTGTTGTCAATCGCGTCCTTGCCATTCCGAGGAAACGAACAGATAAGCGACTGGTGGGATATCTCACCCGCGAGGAGATCGACGCTGTACTGGCTGCGCCAGATCAGTCGACGTGGATCGGGCGGCGCGACTATGCACTACTGTTGACCATGTATAACAGCGGAGCACGGCTGTCGGAAATGACTTGCATGCGGCGCGGACAGGTGAAATTCGACTCCACAACGTATCTGCAATTGCATGGGAAGGGACGCAAAGAAAGACTGGTTCCTCTGTGGACCAAAACCGGACGCGTTCTGCGGAACTGGTTTCGAGAACTCGAACTCAAAGCAACGGAAGTAGCATTTCCTTCCATCCGCGGAACACCGCTTTCCAGTGACGGCTTAGACTATATTTTACAACAGGCGGTTCAATGTGCCGCTATCAGATGCCCAAGTCTTTTGACCAAGCGAGTGACCCCACATGTGGTTCGACACACCAGCGCTATGGCCTTGCTGCAAGCCGGAGTCGACATGGCCGTGATCGCCCTTTGGCTCGGTCACGAGAGCATCGAGACAACGCATATCTACGTTGAGGCAGATCTTGCAACCAAGGAACGGGCTTTGGAACGAATTGCGCCAGAGAACGGCTCGGTGCGCCGATTCAAGGCCGACGATACATTGTTGGCCTTTCTTTCCTCGCTTTAATATTCCGAGCTCTTCTCAATGAAACACAAGCCTAGAGCCAGACCGCCGCCGACCACTCGGAATATTCCGGAACTCGGAATATCCCCCGGTATTCCGTTAACGGAATACCGGCGGTTCGGGCTTACAACCCCGATATGGAAAGGATTCATTACTAATTTTTGAACTACACAGAAAGAGGGTAACAAAATGCCGCGAGACCAAGTCTTTATCAGTTACAGCCATACGGACAAAGAGTGGCTGGAGAGGCTCCAGAAGATGTTAAGCCCCCTGGTGCGCAACGAGACGATCTCCGTGTGGGACGATACGATGATTCCGGGTGGGCGGAAAGTGGAAAGAGCAAATAAACGACGCCCTCGCGGCGGCCAAGGTGGCAGTCTTACTCGTCAGTCCTAATTTCCTCGACTCCGATTTCGTTGCCAAGCACGAACTGCCGCCCCTGTTGGAAGCGGCGAAAAAGGACGGGCTGGCCATTGTATGGGTTCACCTGAGCAGCTGTCGGTACGAGGAGACAGAGATCAACCACTATCAAGCTGCGCACGACCGCCGGAGCAAAACCGGGTGCTAGTGGGGATCTGTCGACAGATCAAGGCCAATGCCGTGGTGCAAAGTGAGCCTAGCCTGATGCCCACCCTTTTTTCTACCTCTAACGTTTTGCGCGCAAAGGGATTACTTAAGGAAGAAAGCACAAGCGCGGTTCTACGATTCAAAGGTAAAGGACACTTGAGGGCTTGAGCATTGCGCGGTACATGTAAAGCCAAGCCCGATGCCTACCCCCGATCGCTGCATTGATCTTGGAAGTATGCTCAAGGGCTCTATCCGACAAACCAGCGATCGCCAAAATTTTGCCGGAGCACGGGTGTTGATACGCGAACTACCCTTGAGCGATCAGTGGGACTGTTCCTGTGGGATTAATCATTACTGGTTCGGTTATCGGCCCACGCTAGACGAGCCAGGCAGGACGGTTTACACGTGCATGGATACGAGTAGCGTGCACGTGGCCAAGCGCGATGGGCCGTTTCTTGCTGCCGGCGCACGCTTCGGGATCGACTGGAAAGGCGCAGAAGGGATCGTGGCGAATTTCCATTTCCACCCTGCGTTTATCGAGGAAGTCGCGAGCTCCCTACGCTTGGACCCAAGGCGACTGCACCGCAACCCGATGCGGCAACTGACCCAGGACGACCCCCTGGAATCGCTGTGTCGCATCCAGATGCGCGAAGTGGAAGGGGGGTGCAAGCGTGGCTCGGGCTTTTTCGAAGCGTTTAGCCGCGCCTTGGCCACGACAATCCTCCAGTCCCTGATCCCGACTCAGCCCGAGTTAGAACGAGACGTTCGAATCGAAAGGGCGGTCCAGTTCCTTGAGCAGAACTTTCGGGATAAGATTTCCATTGACCAAGTGGCACGCGTGGCAGGTCTCAGCCGGTACCATTTCTTCAGGAGGTTTCATTTGGCCGTCGGCATGACGCCTCACGGGTACTTGACCCAATGCCGGTTGCGGGAGGCTCGGCGTTTGATTGCCCACCCCGGAGGCCAGCGTTCGTTGGCCGAGGTTGCGGTGCAAATCGGATTTTCGGATCAGACCCATCTGACGCGGCACTTTCAGCGTGAGTTCGGCCACACCCCCGGGCGTTGGCGGCGACAGCAGCAGCACTAATCGCCGAAAACCCGAGCACTCTCATCCTATACGGCTCGCAAGTGCCAGCTTATCCTGGCCAGACATGACAATAAACCTGATCTGCCCCATCAGCCTCATCTATCCCCCTCGAATCGAATTCGGATCGGGCACTGCTCAGGTCACGGGACAGTGGATCCGCGCAAAGGGCTTCACCCGCATACTAGTAGTCGCCAGTGCCTTCCACGCTGCGAGGGTGAACCAGCTGGGGTTCGACCGAAGCGTGACAGTTTTCGCGGAAGTCAAGCCGGAGCCCGATGTCGCCAATCTGGAAGCGCTGTTGGGGGTTGCCGAGGCTGCCGACGCGCAGGTTGTGGTCGGCTTCGGCGGCGGCAGTAGCATGGACCTCGCCAAACTGGCCGCCGTTCTGTCTCGGAGCGGCCAATCCATCGCCGACATCATCGGAGTCGAAAAGGTAACCGGCAAACGTGCGGCGCTGGTCCAGGTGCCGACCACCTCGGGCACCGGCAGCGAAGCGGGAATCCGCGCTCTCGTCACTCATCTGCAAACGCGCAACAAGCTTGCGGTGCAGAGCACCCATATGCTGGCGGACCTGGCTGTCATCGATCCGGACCTCACGCTGAGCGTGCCCCCTGCGCTCACGGCCGCTACCGGCGTGGATGCATTGGCCCACTGCGTCGAGTGCTTCACCAATCGCAAGGCGCACCCGACGATCGACCTGTACGGGCTTGAAGGAATCCGCCTGGTTGGCCGCTGGCTTCCTCGCGCGATCGCCGACGGCACGAACCGCGAGGCGCGGGCCGGCTTGTCTTTAGCGGCACTATACGGGGGCTTTTGTCTCGGTCCGGTCAATACAACCGCCGGTCATGCGATTGCCTATCCACTGGGGACCCGCCATCATGTGGCGCATGGCGCGGCCGTCGCCTTGATCTTCCCGCATGCGCTGGCCTTCAACACACCAGCCGTACCGGAACGCACCGCCGCCGTGCTGACCGCGTTGGGGCTGCCGACAGCCTCGGAACCCCAAATGGTGTTCGATGCCGTGCATCGCTGGTGCACCGGTCTAGGCTGCAAGATGTGGCTCTCGGACTTTGGCATACCGGAAGATGACTTGCCGCGGATGGCCGACGAAGCCCATGCAATCCGCCGTCTGCTCGACAACAATCCGCGCGAAGTAGACCGCAACGACATTCTGGCGATGTACCGCGCCGCCCTTTGATGCGAGCCCACCATTCGCGGGGGGCTCATCCTTACTAGGAACCGAAAAACAAAATGAGGAGAAAATGACTAAGATTACAGGTCCCTTTGTTGCTATTGTCACTCCGTTCGATACAGACGAACGCGTCGACGTCGCGGCGCTACGCCGCCAGGTGAACCGCCAGGCGTCTGCCGGCAACGGCGTGTTCTGCGCCGGGACCAATGGCGAGTTCTACGCGCTATCGAGCGAGGAAAAGATCCGCGTTGCCGAAATCTGCGTCGAGGCCGCACAGGACCGCGTGCCAGTACTGGCCCACATCGGCGAGATTGCCACCAGCCAGACCATCGCGCTTGGGAAAGTCGTCCAGCGCCTGGGCGTAAATGCCGTGTCGGTAATCACGCCATCCTTCATTCCCTGTTCGCAGGCGGAGCTGATCGATCACTACCGTCGAGTTGCCGACGCGCTGACAATTCCCATCTACATTTACAACATCCCGGCCCGCACCGGAAACACGGTGACCCCGGATACCGCGCGCGCGCTCGCCGACCACCCCAACATCGTCGGCGTCAAGGACAGCGCCGGCTCACCGGAAAGTCTCGACGGATTTCTGGCAATCGCCCGCGAGCGGCCGGATTTCGACGTACTAGTTGGTCCCGATTCACTCGTCCTGCAGGGGCTCAAGGACGGAGCAGCGGGCTGCATCTCGGGACTCGCCAATGTCTGCCCCGTGACGGCCAACGGCATCCACGCCGCCTTCCTCAAAGCCAATCTAGAGTTGGCGGAGAGCCATCAGGCCCATTTCAGCGCGCTCCGCAAGGAACTCTATGCGTTGGGCTTTCCGCCGGCGATGGTCAAGCGGGCGCTCTATCACGCGATGCCTGAAGTTGGCCGGAGCCGCGCTCCGGTACTGATTCCGGAAGATGTCGACATCAAGATCAAGGAGATCTCGCGAAAATACGCCGAAGCCGTCTCCTGAGCGGTGCTGCGAGGTAAACCTACAGATACCGAGATCATAACTAGAGGTTCTGGAAGACCGGAAAACCGAAGGTTAGGCAATCAAGATGAATATAGGAACTAAAATAGCGGCCGCCCCTGACACAATAAAAAGGGAAGATGAACTTTATAAGAAGGTAACACTTCACCTTCTTCCTCTTCTAATGCTGTGCTACATCGTCAGTTATCTTGACAGGGTTAACGTCGACTTCGCGAAGCTACAGATGCAGGACGATCTTGGTATTAGCAACACCATGTACGGGTTAGGTGCCGGTTTATTCTTCGTGGGATACTTTTTCTTCGAAGTACCTTCCAATCTAATTTTGTATAAAGTCGGGGCAAGGAAGTGGATCGCCAGAATAATGATAAGTTGGGGCATTGTTTAGGAGCGCTTCCGCGACTAACAAGTATGCGAATCACAGAAATCCGCGAAAAAACCGTCCCCCTGGCCTCTCCCATCGCCAACGCTTACATCGACTTCACTCAAATGACCTGTTCGGTGGTAGCAGTGATCACGGACGTTGTCCGTAACGGGAAACCGGTGGTTGGCTACGGATTTAATTCTAACGGCCGCTACGGCCAGGGTTGCCTCATCCGTGAACGATTCCAGCCGCGCATACTCGCGGCCGCTCCCAAAACGCTCATCGATACAGAAGGTAATAATCTTGATCCATCAAAAATCTGGGCGTCCATGATGACGAACGAGAAGCCGGGGGGACACGGCGAACGGTCGGTCGCCGTAGGTACTATCGACATGGCCGTTTGGGACGCAGTGGCCAAAATCGCGGACAAGCCGCTCTTCCAGCTCCTGGCCGAGCGCTACGGCAACGGCAAAGCCGATCCAAAGGTGTTCGTGTACGCTGCGGGCGGATATTATTATCCGGGAAAGGGCCCGAACGACCTGAAGCGCGAAATGCATGGATATCTCGACCGCGGCTACACGGTAGTGAAGTTGAAGATCGGCGGCGCACCGCTTGGCGAAGATCTCCGCCGCGTTGAAGCCGTGCTCGAAGAGCTTTTGACTGGCCAGCAGCTTGCGGTTGACGCCAACGGCCGTTTTGACTTGGAAACCGCCATTGCCTACGCCAAAGCGCTCTCCCAATATGACCTCTTCTGGTACGAGGAACCCGGCGATTCCCTTGATTATGATCTTCAGGCCGAATTGACGAAGCATTACCCGGGAGCGATGGCTACCGGCGAGAACCTGTTCTCCGTCCAGGACGCGCGGAACCTTATCCGCTATGGAGGGATGCGCCCGGATCGTGACTGGCTGCAGTTCGATT
>JAFAHI010000389.1 GCA_019237325.1 Verrucomicrobiota bacterium
TTAAAGTTATACGCGGTGTGAAGGGCCGCTAAGAATTTGAGGTTTTTGGCACGAATGGCTTTCTCGAAAAGACCAAGAAGGTCGAGATTAGGCCCTTTTTGCACCGAGTTCCATTCGTTGACCTTACTGTTCCACATTGAAAAGCCATCGTGATGTTCCGTGCTCGGCCCGGCGAACTTGGCGCCTGCATCCACAAATAGTTGAGCCCAGGCGTTGGGATCAAAATTACCGCCCTGAGTCGTCAACTTAGGCGCGAACTGCACATAGTCCCCCGCCAGATCATAGGCTCCCGTGATGAAGAAGTTATACGGCCAGGCCCATGGGTCTCCATAGGTCTGGATGTGGTGTAAATTTTCAGGGCTTCCGGCCTGGTACATTAGGCGCGGATACCATTCAAAGCCGAATGCCGGAACGCTGTACACGCCCCAGTGAAAATAAATGCCGAATTTCGCGTCCTGGAACCATTCCGGTGCCGGAGGATGTTTATTAACGGATGGCCAAGTTGGCGAATAAGGCTGGGCTGTGGCAGTTCCTGTCACAGACAGCAGAAATGCTGCCGTAGTCGCAACGACAAGGCTAAGAACTTTAGGATGGATGGATTTTGCTTTCATGGTTCATGGGGTGAATGCAGAAGCGAAGAGTATTATTCGCGAGACGTCGTTCGCCGATAACGGCGAGGCGTTTGGTGACTAACTTCCATGTCAGGGAGGCGGCTTCGGTTCCTAAGAAGGGGGTGCGGCAGAAATGCAATCGATTGCATTTCTGGCCGAAAGAATGCCAATATTTATTATAAAAACAAGTGAAAAAGATCAGAACGAATAGGTTTTGCAGCTAAAGACAGCGTCGCATTGGTCTTTCGTGAGGGCAAATAACGTTCTATTTTTGGTGGCAGTGAGCGACTATTAATGGTTGTCTTAGCGTTGATTCCGACTGGATGAGACCACCAACTCTTCTTGACTTAGCCAAAGAATTGAATCTCAGCACCTCCACTATTTCCCGAGCTTTAACTCGGCCCGGCGTGGTTAGACCCGCTACTAGAGAACGGATTCTGGCTGCAATAGAAAAGATCGGGTTTTCGCCGAACGGTGTAGCGCGTTCACTCCGAAAACGGGAGACAAAGACAATCGGCATAATCGTCCCGGATATCACCAACTGGTTCTTTGGCGTGATCGTTCGAGCAATCAGTGGCGCGGTGGGACCTCACGCTTACATGATGGTAGTCTTCGACGCCAATGAAGATCCGGAGGCGGAAGCAAAAGCGCTTCAAAGTCTTAGAGAGCGCCAGGTTAGCGGAATTATCCGGTGTCCGGTCGGCGGCGAAAACAAGTCCTGGGAAGCGGCCATTGCAAGCGGCACTCCTGTAATTGAGCTCGATCGGTGTTCCGGTCTAAGAAACGTCGATACCGTGTTAATTGATGACGACCAAGCGGGCAGAATCGCTGCCGAATGCCTGATCGCTTTGGGTCACCGCAGGATTGGCACAATCGCAGGCCCGCAGCACTTAAGCAATGCTCGCGGCCGATTGCGCGGCTTCCTGAAAGCGCTTTCCAAGGCCTCGATTACGCTCGCGCCGGAGCTAATCGAATACGGCGATTTTCGGGAATCGTCCGGGTACATAGGGGCTGAGCGATTGATGTCGCTGCGGGCGCGTCCGACCGCTATTTTCATCGCAAATAGCGAAATGACTGGCGGAGCCATCGCCGCAATTCGCGAACTGAAAATCAGGATACCAAAGGACTTGTCCTTGATCGGGTTCGATGATGCGCGTTGGGCGCGTTACCTGGATCCGCCACTAACAACGATCAGTCATCCCACTCCGGAGCTTGGTCGTTGCGCGGCCGAGCTTCTGCTCGATCGACTAACCAAAGTCAAATCGCATCGGAAATCGCGGGTGATTAAGTTTGAGCCGGAGTTGATCGTTCGCGGCTCGACAGCACCTCTTCGTATTACAAAGCAAAGTAGGCGCTAGCGGCCCATACCGTCTTCACGCAGGCCTCAGGATCGACCGAGCTGAGCGCGGCCCTGGTTCCCGAAAAGATCGCCAATGCGGATGGTATAAGATTCAATACTCAACATGGTCGAAAATTGGTCTTACCGCTTGACCCCCTGCCATGGAAGAATAAAGCTTGAGTGTCAAGCCGGTGACCAAAGCATCAACCAGGCAAAAGCTTCTCATCCCCGTTGGATCATAGTATCCTCCTAGCAATGGCCTTTCGCGTCATATCTCCTCGCCGAATTTATCAAGAGAT
>JAFAHI010000395.1 GCA_019237325.1 Verrucomicrobiota bacterium
CAAAAGCGGCTCCCCTCCAGGCGCGGGTCCCATGGTCACGCGCCGGGACGAATCACATTATGGGCATCAGCCGAGGACGATTACGAAGAGTGAATGCTCGCTAACTTATTCGGGGTTAGCGGGCTCACTCTAAATGTCGCGCTCAAGTTATATCTGACTTTCGAGATCACGGACCATGCGCCGAACATAAGCAATCCGGCAGCGCGGCTTTAGAATCTTCAGGCTCTGCTGATACGAACCCACCTCCAGGAGTTCAATGGTGACACGCCGAGAACCCCAATTGCCCATTTCCCGACGAGTTGGCATATAGAGATCGATTGTATTGGTTCCAACCAGCGCCGAACCGTAGTCATCAATCACATACCGTCGATTCGAACCCACGATTCGAAACTTTGTTCCAACTGGAAACCGCGACCAATCCGCTGCCGCGCTATTAAATTCAGCTGCAGTCAATCGGCCATCAACAGCGTTGCTCTTCCCGTATCGTCGATGCGCCCGTTCCGTGTGGCAATACGCTGTAGTCTTTACTTGGACGATCTTACGAAGAGACGCTTTGCCTCGGAGTGCCGTACCATTCTTGAGTTGGCTTCCGTCTTGGGAGCAGCTAACTACAAAAATTGACACTCCCAACGACACGGCGTGGAAGGTTCTCATCTAGACAACACGCCGGCAGTTTGATCGTAAGCCCCGTAATGTCAATAAAAAACGACGCTAGCGGTCAATAACAAAAGGCCGGTAGGGCCCTAATCCTCCGAAGACGTGCTATCCCCCTTCACCTCACTCCAACGAACAAAGGCGCAGATTCCTCGCTTTGACGTTTTCACAAAATCCCAGAATGGCTGAATCTTCGGATTCCATTTCTCCTCTTCGGCTTTAGCTGCCGCTTGGGAAGTATTCAGTCCTTCGTGATACAAAATGTGAAACGCCCGCTTTACCTCCAAGCGTAGCTCTGACCCAAAGCCCGCCCGGCGAAGAGCGACCACATTGATACCGACGATACTGTTTCGGCCGGCCTCGGTGCCAAACGGAGGTACATCTTTGCTCACTGCAGAACCGCCCTGCATGATCGACATGGTACCGAGACGGGTGTGCTGATGTACTACCGAGGCGCCTCCGAGAAAGGCTTTGTCATGGACTTCCACGTATCCGCCAAGAAGCACATTGTTTGCTAGAATCACTTGGTTACCTACGCGCGTATTGTGACCAAGGTGGGCGCCCACCATCAATAGACACTGATTCCCTAGAACGGTAAAAGTGTCGGGTTTGGTTCCGCGATGGATCGTACAGTATTCGCGAAGGACGTTATCATTGCCGATCTCAACACCGCTGGGGCTGTCCGGCCGATACGAGAGGTCTTGAGGGAATCCGCCGATGACACTCCCATAGCCAATCGTATTGCCGGAACCGATCTTTACCTGGCCCACAATGACGGCGTTCGCTTGAACTTTGGTTCCTGCCCCGATCGACACCGGCCCTTCAATCACAACGTTTGGTCCGATTTCAACGTCGGGCCCGAACTCGGCGCGAGGGTCGATGACAGCGGTAGAATGAATCATGATAGGAGGATTAAAAAATGACAGATGACAGATGACAAATGACAGATTGCGATGGCTGGCTTTACCAAGGGGCTCGAGCAAGCTCTTATTTGTCATTTGTCATCTGTCATTTTAATCCGGCTTCTCCGAACCTCTTGCGAGACAGTGTCAGATATTCAGGCTAGGATCCGGCCGTGAAAATTCTTGTTACAGGAGGGGCCGGCTATATCGGCAGCGTTTGCGTTGAGGATCTGCTCAATCGGGGACACAACGTCACCGTGTTCGATAACTTGACGGAGGGGCACAAGAACGCCATTGATCGCCGCGCAAACTTTGTCCAAGGCGATCTGGCAGACAAACCGGCTCTATCAGACCTGATGCGCACAGCACAGCCGGAAGCGGTGATGCACTTTGCTGCGAACGCGCTGGTCGGCGAATCGATGCAGAACCCTTACAAGTACTTTTACAATAATGTCTCCTGCGGTCTGAACCTGTTGCACGCGATGGTAGAGCATGGCGTAAAACGGTTCGTCTTCTCATCGACCTGTGCGACCTACGGGATACCCGAAACCGTGCCAATCGATGAACTGGCTCCCCAAAAACCGGTAAACCCCTATGGAGAGTCAAAATTGATTTTCGAGAAGATCTTGCGCTGGTTCGACGAGATTCACGGTGTCACTTTTGCCTCGCTGCGCTACTTCAACGCGGCGGGCGCCACTGAGGCTTTCGGTGAAGACCACCGGATTGAGACGCACCTGATTCCCTGCGTGCTGCAAGTTCCCTTAGGGAAGCGTGAACATGCCCAGGTATTCGGGACGGATTATCCAACCCCGGACGGGAGCTGTATCCGGGATTACATCCATGTGACCGACCTGGCCCAAGCGCATGCACTCGCTCTGGAGGTCAAAAAAAGCGATTTTTTCAACCTAGGTATCGGCGGCGGTGTCTCTGTACTCGAAGTAATCGGCGCTTGTACGAAAGTGACCGGAAAAGACATACCGGTGGTGAAGCAAACTCGGCGTGCCGGAGATCCTCCCCGGCTGATCGCGTCAGCTGGCAAGGCGCAAGAGGTTCTGGGCTGGCGTCCGCAGTTCGATCGAATCGAGGACATCGTGAGCAGCGCTTGGAGCTGGCACCTTCGTCATCCCGCCGGTTACGGCGATTGATTTATCGGTCACCGATGCGTGTGAACGGACGTCTCTAACCAAAATGGGCAGGATTGATTCATCCCTTCTGTGGACAGTTCGAGCTCCCGAAGACCGCCGAAGCCTGGATTATCCTTGCAATTCGACGACTGAAGCGATTCGGTGTAAGACGGTCTCGCGTCCCTAAAACGGAAGATGATCTGCCGGCTCTTCGTCCTTCTATTGTTATTATTTTTGCCGGTCTGTCTTTACGCCCAGGCAAATCCGTCGAATGCCGGGAATCCCCTGGAGGAGCTCAACCCGAGTGAGCCGGGGGGTAAGTTCAGCCAGTCCCCCGTTGAAATTACCTCGGAAGGCCAGACGCGCTATGAAGGCGGAGTGGCGATCGCGGAAAACCACGTCGTCATCCACTACGGCGACGTGGCGATCTATTGCGAGTACGCAGAGTATAACCCCGAGACGCACGACGTCCTGGTCAAAGACCGTGTTCGGCTCTATCGCGGAGACTACGCCTTTGTTTGCGACCGGGCCGTCTACAATCTTGAGACGAAACGGTTATACATGGCGGATTTCGCCGGGGCGAAGCTGCCTTTCGAGATGACCGGGAGCAATCTGACTTCGTTTACCTCAGATGAATACAAAATCTACGACGGTACTTTTACCACGAGTGACTCGTCGCAGCCGGATTACTATATCCGAGCGAAAGGGATCCGGATCTATCCGAATGACCGGATCATCTTCACC
>JAFAHI010000097.1 GCA_019237325.1 Verrucomicrobiota bacterium
GGTCTGCGACATGCGTCGAACTTGTATATCGGGCGTGAACCCGAACGAAGAGTTTATGTAGTGCAGTCATCGCCCACCAGAAAGCGAGTAACGGTATCGCTGCAACGCATCAATTATGTGGAGAAGAAGCCCGTGTTATTGCCCAACTCTCGCGGTGTTAGTTAGCAGCTCGCTCCACATAACGATCGACTCCACATAAGTCCAATAATGTTGCGCTCAACATTATTGGACACAGTTCAAAGTGGCCCAAAGATCTTTGGCTCCGTCTCCATAACGTCGTGGATTAAGGAGCATGGAGGGACTTACCGGTGCTTTCGTGAGGTCTTCCCAGCGATAAGCCGCCGCGCCAGTGGCCAGCGCTAGCTGTTCGGCATCGGTCAAAATGCGATCCCGAAAGAGCTGCACTTTGTTCATGATGTGAGGGACAGCATTGAGGACTTCGAAAGAAGCCTCGATAATGGAGTCGGGATTGAACCCGGAATGCTTGATTGAGATCCGCTCGAAGGTGCCATCGGAAACGACCATGCCGTTGGTGCACACCAACCTAAACAGACCGCAATGAAGCTGGTAAGCGCTGCTTTTGTCGTGACTGTTCATAAGGACGACCTCGGGCCGGACTTGGTTCTTTTCCCAGGTCTGGAGATGTTCAAAACGAGCAAACCGGACAATGTGTTTCTGAAAGCCACGCCGTGCTTCAGTCCGAATGCTCTGCTCTTGTGCGCGTACGGGAACCCAACCATTTTCGCGCATCCCATTGAGAATGGAAGAAGTAGGAAGAAAACTGTATCTTTCCGAAACGCCTTCGATTGGTTGGGAAGCGAAAACACTCGGAGCAAAACGGCGCATTTCCTCATCAGAAATTGCAGCCGTTCCAGGGACTCTTGATTTGGTGGAGTTATTGTTTAGCGCGGTGCTCATGTTAGTCGATTGGTTAGTTGGTTCTCTAGAGCCGCAGCAAAGAGGCGAGGCTTTGGGAGCTGCCGGAGTTTTTTCGACGTTCGGTTTCGGTCGAAAAAGTATGCTGGGCATATTTTTCGAGCCGAAAGCGAAGCACCAGCTGAGCGCCGCGGAAGAAGGCCTGGAAGGGCAAGAGCCGCGAGGAACGAGACGGGTTGAGGATTTAAATAGAGGGGACCCGCGCGGTTAGTCGCGGGGTGTCGGCTGTTTAAGCCGCAGACGGTACTCTTGCGCTGGAGAGGCCTCCGCGGTGGTGGAAGCAACTTTGGCGATAGCCAGACACTTGGTACAGGAGTGGTCTTAGGCGAACCTGGGTGCGCCTAGGAGAAAGAGGAAGGCGAGATCGCTTTGGGGCTCGACGGGGAGAAAGTCTTTTCTCCTGGCAAACTCGGCTTGAAATGAGCACCGGTTCTTGAGGACATCCTTCTTTTCCTGCTGTGCAAAGCTCGACACGACTAGCGGGCCTTTTTCCCAATGGCTCTGAGGTTTTTTGGCAATGGCGGAGACAGGTGATACGCTGGCTATCGTACTTCTTCAGGTCTGTATTTATGCATTTTGCGGTTCGACCTACGCTAGGTAGAGACTCGACCAGTATTGTGTTGGTCGCAACGAGTCCATCGTCACATTCGGTTGTGTACGCTATGGTTTCATGTCAAGACATCCGCGAGGAGTTCGGTATCCGCGGCGCATCGAACGAGCTTCTTCGCGATCGTGCGAGAGTTAGACAAACTAACAAAGACGCGCTTGAGGACCTAGCGAACAGTCTGTTTACGTCCGGCAGTTATACCGTCGTCCAAGGGAGTCCTGTTGTTAAGATCACTCGCTCGGATTTAGCCGGTAAAAAGGACCGGTTCGCGTGGGACGTCTCGGACTTGCCTCCGGTTTTGGGTATACCGACGCCAGATTCGCGAAAGCTGACGCCGGAAAAATTTGAGGTCGAAAAATTCAAAGTCGAGAGCCTCTTGACACTTCTTGGTCACAAGAGTTTCGAGTCTTTTAATCCTAACCTGAAAGAGGAGACCGGCATCGACGTAGTTACCGAACTCAACGGTAAACGAATAGGGTTTCAGGTTACAGACTTTCATTCCGACGAAGGAGGCCAATCGGCGCAAGTCGGGAGCGAATTACGGCGTCTGGAGAGCCAAAGAGTCAGAGAAGGTCTGCCCGCCGTATCCTACGTCAATCCGGACCCGATTCCGGGTCTGGCGCAGCGCATTAAGGACAAATTACAGAAGCGATGGTCCAAGAGAGAGTTCCCCGAAGTAAACTTATTGATTGCCGCCTCCGTGTCCGAATTGCCGGGGATCGCATCAACATTCATTTGGGGTCCAACCCTGGATGCAGCGAAGCTGGATTCCGAGCTTTCGGAACTGCTCAGTGACTCAGATTACGCTGCCGTTTACCTTTACAATATGAACCAAAATATCGTTTACAGGTGGTCGAAGACAGAGGGCTGGAAAAAACTGATTTAACTCCGGCGGTTCCGCCGGCCGGCTCAACGACTAGCGCGCGTTGAGTTAACGGCGGTCACTCCGTGCCAAAAAGCGATCGGCTATTTGCAGAATTATTCTACATGAGTCTCGAAGACGACGGCTATCTCAGCGAAGAAGCAAAAAAGCAAGCTGCTGAGTTCGCAGCAGAATACAAACAGATCTTCAACTATCTTAGGGACGTTAACACTAAGGCGCATCAGTTCCTGCGGGAAGCTAAGGTCAGCAACGACGACGGAAGAGGGGTTTTCGCCGCAGCATTTCTTGCCAGAGCTTTGACCGCATTCCAGGCGCTCTCTTTGCTGGCCGAGCGCGGTTTTCTTTCCGAATGTCGCGTCATCTGCAGAAACATTTTGGAAGTCAAATTTCGACTCGGCTTTCTCGAACGTAAGGACGATGCATTCATTCTCTTTCTCGCTGAACACGATAGATCGCGAATCAAACGTTTGCGGGACATGAGGGATGGAAAGATCAGGCTCGGCGACGATCTGAAGAAACCGGATTGGGATGCTCTAATAGCCAAGGCCGAGGCGAATCTTCGGAACCCGGACGGATCTGAGAAGAGGTTACCACAGATAAGCAAGATGGCTGAGGAGGCCGGTTTTGAGAGTGACTACCGCGGATATTACAGATTCCTTTCTGATGCCATTCATTCCGGAGCGGGAGAATTGGAGGAATACGTCGCGTTTAACGAAGAAGGTGAAGTAAGTGGGTTCAGCTACGGACCCCAGAAAAATGAATAGCTTCCGTGGATTACGCAGTGCGCCGCATCAGCGTTAATCGATTGTCTTCAAATCAGCTCGCTAATCCTTAGGACAAACTCCAGCAATATTCATAGGTTCCTAGAGGAAAGGAAGAAAGAAATGATGGGGAGGTATTACAAACTGATGATGGATGGAATCTCAAACTCTTAATAGAAGAAAACCTTCAGCCTTAGCCCGGCGCATACTCCCACCACACGTTTGGCGTGTTAACCAGTGAATGATAAAGGTCGTTATGTCCGATAATGTTTACGGAACCTAAACGTGCAGACAGTGTAGCGTTTCGTCACTCCTGGCTGAGGATCGGCACGATTTGGTAAGACAGATTATACCGATCTTTGATTTCCTTGCCAAAATGGGACTGGGCAATTGGGATGACTGATCGAGGCTTAGCCTGAGACCTGAAGCGACTCTTTTAGAGCGAGTCCCGACCATCAAGCTGACGAGAAAAGGTGACGTTATTTCGGGTCCAATAGCTTATAACTGCCAGGCAGGCAGGGCCCGCCACCGCACCTGCAACGATCGAAACGTTGTTTGGAAGGCTGGAGAGCCACGGCGGCAGCGCTTGAATCTTTTCAGGAGTGAGGGTTAGCTTCAGTAGGCGAGCGGATGCGGAAAAGACGACGAACCAAATAACAGTTCCGGCAATAAGGGAAAGAACGCAGCCGCAACCTGGCGCTGAACAGCCGTAGTGAGCCTTTGCGCCGCAGCCGCGACACACTACCGCACCGTGCGGGACCCTTGTGCGACAATACGGGCAAATCAACATAGAAGAGTCACGACTCCGCTTCTGATCCGAATTTTCAGTTCAAGGAGACCGGAAATGACAAACACCGGTCCTCGGCGGTTACCTCAAAAATGTTTGGCGGTCCTTCTGATACTCGACAACGTCCTTCAATCTGCGCCGTTGTGATTCAGCCAGCGGCAACTCACCTACAGATTTGAGCGACACCCAAGAGGCCTCTTTGGATTCGTCGTCAATTTTGATGTCGCCGGATTCGATCTCCGCGGCATATACAAACGTGAATTCCTGCCTGACTTCGCCGTCGCTATAGCCGATCAAAATCTGGGGGTCCGTGTATGTGCCGATTAGGCCTGTAATTCGAATCTGAAGTCCGGTCTCCTCAAGTACTTCGCGAATAGCGCAATCGGTCAACGATTCTCCGAAATCCAATGTGCCGCCCGGCATTGTCCATTTATCGTTGTCCTTTCTGTGCAATAGCAAAAGCTCGCCGGCTGAATTGAACAAGGCCACAGCGGTCGCAGGGCGAAGTGAGTTCGGTTTGGGGGCTTCGGGATCGTAAAAGTAGTCGCGTCTTGCCATTTTCCTGTCGGTCTTATTATTTGATTGGTTCTCGAAACCATGCCTCAACCTCGGGAGTGGTATCTACCGGCACCTTATCGTTTCCCGGAGGGACTTTAATGAATAAAATCTCTGTGGCCGGCGCTGATTTTTGAGCATAGGCAACGCCCGGCTCAATGACATAAAAATCGCCCTTTCTGAATACCTGCTCCGCTCCAGTGCTTAGGTCCAGATATGCGGTCAATCCGGCCGTTACGTACTGGAATTCGAATGCTTGCTTATGTGTGTGTGGTGCTTCTGGGTTACCTTCGCCCTCGTAGCGCGTAATACCGATCTCAAGCAATGAGCTTGGGACATGCTTTAGCGTCTGAGGCTTCTGTAAATCTCCAACTAGATACTGCCGGGTAACGTTTTGAAGAGCCCGATCAATCTCTTCCCCGCTGATTTTCGATATTTTAGGCATAAACTTTTCAATCAAAGCCGGCGCAAACTGATTACAGAAACATCAGTGCATTTCTAGGAATAAGCCGTCCATTCAGAAACTCACGGGCAAGGGTCGCGTCCTGGCTATAACCTGCCGCGATCGCTTGCGCATGAATTGATCGGGCCAGATCCGTCCACTCTTGGCTGCCAGACATGCGCATAAGACGACATCGAGATAGTCCGACCTGTATTTCACCCCACCAATGCTTGGGATGCGTGTTTCTGTAATGAGCTTCAGCTTGCTCGAGCAAAATCTTCGCTTCGTCGAAGCGATTCCGATCCAAAGCCAACTCCGCTAGTCCGAGATGCAAATTGCCGAGCCAGCCTGGAATGAAGGTTGTCCGCGCCAGCTCGATAGCTCGATCAAAATGCTCTGAAGCAGCGGCATGGTTTTTCTTTTGTCGCTCCAGATCGCCAAGACAGCCGAGAATATAGATTCGCTGGCGAGAACCTCGGCCGCGTCCTGACAACCTCAATGCTTCCAGCAGCAGGTCTCTGGCGAAAGTGAAATGACCGCGGTTTCGAAGGAAGTCACCATACTTCCGCAGAGACCGAGCGAGGATGTAATTATCTCTTTGCTGCTTAGCGTGATCTATCGCGCGCACTAAAAATTGCCGCGCTTCTTGATAATTCCCGCGAAGCGTTCCGAGGTTGCCGCCCAGCATGAACAAAATGTCCCCATAAGATTCGGGGTCCTGGGTCCGATCACAGCAATTAAGCAAATCGCCCATTTGAGGCCAAAGCTCGGTTACAGGACGATAAAACATCTGGTGGTGGATGAACCGGATCTTAAGCGGTAGGAGGAGGGGCGAGTGGACCTCCGCATTAGGCGGATACAGCGCTAATTCTTGGCGAATCAGTTCGGCCGCGTCGGCGTATCGGCCACGAATGTGCATCATATCGAAAAGGATAGAGGCAAACTTGAGGCGAGCATTTGGGTCTGAAATCCCGTCGAGTTGCGGGCT
>JAFAHI010000324.1 GCA_019237325.1 Verrucomicrobiota bacterium
GTCGAAGACGCCCATCCAACCCGAGTGGCCAAAGCCAGGGAAACCCGAAACGGCGCTCGTATTGGTGTTGCTCTCGTATATGCCCGAAAATTGCCCTTGAATGGCGATATTATCCGCAATCCAGAAGGCCGGACGGGTACCAAAGTCAACCCAGTGGGCGTGACCTGAAACGACTTTCGACGAAACCGTTACATTTGGGTTCGCGACGTTACCGCCCAGGCCAACTCCAGGTCCGACGAACCCACCTATTGCCGAGCCGTTGTAGTTATCGTTCCAGTTTGCCCAGAGACCAACGGAGAACCATGGCTGAGCAGGTGCCGGAGCCGGACCCACAGGTGCTACCGCTTTACCGTCCTTCGACAGTCCGGGAGCTGGTGCAGGTGCTGCGTGGTACCACGGCAAAGCAAAATAGGCCTGGAAACCAGCCCTATACGTAAAGCCATGGTCTTGTGAGTCGCCGGTATTGATCGTTACTCCGGCTGGGGTGGCTGGATGGTAGTGTAAGAACAAACTCTCGGCTGCTGTGTACGCCCCAGTGGTAGCGCCAGCGCCAAAGGTCGTTATGCCTCTACCGAACAGCGCATAGGCAGTAAACGAATTGTTCCCGCCACCGGGCCCGAACTGGACATTATAGATTGCGCCGCCACCGATGCCCCAAACAGAATCCGTGTGGACCGGATTCCTCAGGTCAATGGTACTACCGAAGCCGGTGTACGTCTGGTTAAAAGTGCCACCCTTTTCGACATTACCGATCAGAACCAGCGCCAAGGTACCCGGGACGGGACCAAGGGAGATTTTCTCCAACCGGACATCGAACGTGTTGTTGAAGTACGAGCCGATCCCCGGCGATATGTTGCTAGCGTCAAGACCGCCAATCCAGGCGATGTTGAGTTGTCCGATTCCAACGTTGATGTTTTGGGCGCCAACACCGTACCCGGACGTGTCCAACCAGAAATAGTCGTCAGGATCAGTGTTGAACCGGTCGTAGAACCGTTGACCACCCCAGACCGTAATTTCAGGAGCACCCTTGAAGATATTGCTCACCGATAGGAAGGCCTGGCGCATCACGAAATCGAAGTCGTTTCCACCTCTTTCGATGGCACCGCCACCGAAAGCAGTTTGGAACGTGTTGCGTTGCTGAACGTAACGGATAGCCGGAGTGAACGTCATGGAGACGTCCATGACATCCGGGCTGTCACCCAACATGTGGGCCTGCATCCAGGTCAATTCAAAGTAGGTGTCGTTTTCATTACCGAGACGCTCACGCCCACCGGGCTCGCTTGGCAATTCAAAGCTGAAGTTACCACCGCCCCCGTTACCATTGAACTGAAACCCAGCGCGGACGTATGCCGAGAACGTGAAGTTCCGGGTCAACGACTTTAAGAATGACTCATCAAGCGTTGGCGCTGCAGAGACTTCTTTGCCATCGGCGTCGGTCAGGACGCGGGTATTCAGGATCGAACCGGAGTCAGCCTTGGATTCCAAGGATTTCATCTCGGCTTCCATCGCAGAAATACGATCTTCGTACTCCTTCTGCATCTTCTGCATTTGGGTCTTCAACGCAGAAACGTCATTCTGATTACTCTGACCACTGTTTTGGTCAGCACTCTGGGCGAAAAGCCCGCCGGAAGCTAGCAACGTAAGGCTCGCAGCCAGCAACGGTCTTAGGCCCGGGAGTCTGGGGAAACTAACCGGAAGACACATTGTTTTGATTTATTTACTCCTCGTATTCGGGGGATTGTGGTTGAAGGGCACCCTACGAGTACTGAAAATTGTGTCTAAATGTCTAGCCGAAATGTGAATTTTTTTTAAACATTTTCGGCATCAGTCTTGTCTCACGAGCCAGCGTTGCGGAAGGTTAGTAGACATGTAATCCGTATCCGATCGAGATTGCGGTCTGGCAAAGCGCCATCCCGTCGGAGCTGCATTTTCCCGCTTTCGCCAGCTTCTAGCAGCAACCGCACTGAGCAAGAGCCTCGCGCAGAGGACGCAACCCCGAAATCCTCCGGGGTGAACTGGACGCAGAGGGACAGCTCCGTAGGAGCGAAATCTTTATAGATCAAGACGCAAAA
>JAFAHI010000334.1 GCA_019237325.1 Verrucomicrobiota bacterium
TTCCAACGTCTGTAACGCGTATTCACCGAAGGCAATCGACACGTTGCGGGTCGCGTTTCCAGTGCGGCTGCCTCGTTGATTTTTCCGGTACTTAACTCTCTTTGGTAAAAGTGGCATAGGTCTTCTCTTTCCCCGTCCCTGTTAGGAAGCCGCCGGCGCCGTTTTTTCAGGGGCGTTGGGCTTACGCTGCTCGGGCTCTGCTACTGCCTCCGCCTTACAAAGCCAGCATTTAACCCCAATCTTACCGTAAACGGTGTTGGCTTCCGCGAACCCGTAATCGATCGGGGTTCGCAGTGTATGAAGTGGAATCTTCCCTTCCCGATACCATTCCGCGCGGGAGATTTCGGCTCCTCCCAATCGGCCGGCGCAACGGATCTTAACGCCCAAGGCCCCAAAGTCTCGGGTGGTCTGGACCGCTTTCTTCATGGCCCGACGGAAAGAAATTCGGCGCTCGATCTGCAACGCCACATTCTCGGCCACCAGTTGCGCGTCTAGTTCAGGTGTCTTGATTTCCTGAATATCGATTTTGACCTGCTTACCACCGGACATTCGGGTGATCTCTTCGGTCATACGCTCAATTTCAGCGCCTTTTCGGCCGATCACGATACCTGGTCGCGCCGTGAAAATGGTCACGCGGATACTGTTCCAAGCGCGCTCGATCAATACTTTCGAAACCGCTGCTAACGCCAGCTTCTGTTTTACGTAGCGACGAATCCGCAAATCGGAATGCAGGAACTCCGGAAATTCTTTCGGAGACGCGTACCAACGGGACCGCCAATCCTTATTTAAAACGAGACGAAATCCGACGGGATTAACTTTTTGTCCCATAAATTATTCCTTTTGCTTCTCCTGTTTTGCAGATGCTTCCGGCTTGGAGGCGTTGTCCTCCTCCTCCGCGGTAGCTTTACCTTCGGCAGACTCGCCGGAGTCCTCCTTCGGTTTCTTTGCAACCGGCTTCCTGGTGGAAGACCTGCGAGGTGCTTTCGCCGGTTCTGATTTCAACTGATCAGCGGCCGCTACACCAGAAGCTTCTTCCGCTGGTTTAGCCTTCCGCGCCCGGCCAGCAGGCGCTGTCGGCGCCAGTTCGTCTGCCAGCACAATTCGGATATGACTCGTTCGTTTCCGAAGAGGGCTAGCGCTTCCGCGGGCACGAGCTCGGAAACGCTTAAAGGTCGGTCCTTCACCAACTACCGCCTCTTTTACCAACAGGGTGTCAACTTTCAGGTCGGCGTTGTTTTCCGCATTCGCGATGGCGCTTTTCAACGTCTTGCGCACCATAACGGCTGCCTTTTTCGGGCTAAACGTCAGGAGATCGAGCGCATCCGAGGCAGAACGACCTTGGATTTCTCGCGTCACTTCCCGCGCTTTAAAGGCGGAGATTCGAGCGTAGCGGTAGGTGGATGTTACTTGCATTTCGTTTCTCCTAACTACTTGGCTACCTTCGCAGTGTGCGCGCCATGCTTCTTGAACTGACGCGTCGGCGAGAATTCTCCGAGTTTGTGCCCTACCATGTTCTCGGTAACGAACACGGAATTAAAAATCTTACCGTTATGAACCAGAAATGTATGGCCAACGAAGTCCGGGGTAATCATCGACCGGCGAGACCAGGTCTTGATCGGCTTCTTCAGTCCCTGGCTCATCTTCTCGATTTTCTCGAGGAGCTTCGGCTCTACAAACGGGCCTTTTTTTAATGATCTACCCATGGCTTATTTCTTGTGCTTGTGGGGTTTGCGGCGCTCCACGATGAAAGCGTCGCTAGATTTATGTTTGCGGCGAGTCTTGAACCCTTTGGCGAGCTGGCCCCACGGGCTAACCGGATGATGCCGGCCGCCGCCGCCTTTGCTCTTGCCTTGACCGCCTCCCATGGGGTGATCGATCGGGTTCATCACCATACCGCGAACGTGAGGACGCCGTCCGAGCCAACGGGTTCGTCCAGCCTTGCCACTCGAAACGTTCATGTGATCCGTGTTCCCTACCTGCCCGATGGTCGCGTACGCGTTCTCGTGGATCTTCCGAATTTCACCGGACGGCAGTCGCACCAATGCATAACCCGCTTCACGGTTATTGAGGACAACCTGTTGACCCGCGCTCCGGGCAATTTGCCCGCCTCGACCAGGAATAATCTCCAGGTTATGAACCACGGTTCCCAACGGAATTGCCTTTAGCGGAAGCGCGTTGCCAACTTCAGGCGCCGCGTCTTCACCGGCGATTACCGTGGCACCAACTTCCAATCCGTTCGGCGCCAAAATATAACTTTTTTCTCCGCTCTTATAGTTTAGCAAGGCTATGCGAGCCGACCGGTTCGGATCGTACTCGATTGCCTCGACGGTTGCTTCAACTCCGCGAAGACGCCGCTTGAAATCAATGACCCGATACTTGCGCTTGTGTCCACCTCCGATATGCCGGGAAGTAAGCCGTCCTCGGTTGTTGCGTCCGCCGGTTTTCTTTAGCGGTTCAACTAGTGACCGCTCCGGACGATCTTTGGTAATCTCGTCGTAAGCAGGTGTCTGCTTGAACCGCTGAGTCGGCGTGAGGGGTCTAAAATTCTTTAGTGCCATTATCAGTTACTCCCTAAGCAAGCTCGATTTTCTCGCCCTCCGCCAGCGTCACCACGGCTTTCTTCCAGTGAGTCTTCCGGCCAAAATCTGCACGGCGTTCTCGCTTCTTCTTACCGGCATATTGGGCCGTATTAACGCGCACAACTTTCTTTCCAAACAGTTTTTCGACGGCCTGTTTGATCTCAATTTTGTTGGCGTCCGTCGCGACCCGAAAAA
>JAFAHI010000348.1 GCA_019237325.1 Verrucomicrobiota bacterium
TCGTTCATTGTGTTTCCGCGGAGCTGTATGGAGCGGCGTTACGTTGAGCAAGCTTAGCAGCCATCGATTCAATACCTTCGCCGACTTGTTTTGCTGCGCCCTCGAAAAAGGTAGGCCCGACTTCAATCACGAGACCTGCAATGCTGAAATCGGGTGCAAGTCCTTGCGCCTGGAGACGTTTTTCGGTCTCATATGCCGAAAGCATTTGCTCGATGAAGGCACGGCCGGTTTCGCCAACGTCAAGAACGTTATTTCCTTCATCTCGAATGACCGGCGCCCAAGCAACATGCTTAGCCTGGAGTCGGACGGCTTCGCGGGCCGCGATCCTGCCGACCACGCGCAACGAGTCCAGCGACAAATCCTTTTCGTCACCTAGGCCAATCACCATAAAGCGCTTTGCCGGAATCGAACCGTTAGGTGGCGTGAAAAGGATTGTCTCTCCGAGCTCGCCAACAAATTCGTCGCGATTCCGCAACGCCGACAGTATGCCGTGTAAGTGTTCATCCGTATCCTTTGCTGAGCCCTGGTAAGTGTCACCGCCGGGCTTGTGCTTGAACAGGCAGATAATTTGCAGATCGGCTGCCTCTGCGTAAGGACCGGTTTCTTTGACGGTAACCTTCAAGTCGTGTGGCGCATCGAACGTCTTTTCAATCGCTGAGGGGCTATCCGTGGCGAAAGCCGCGGACCCCGCGATCAGGAGCAGACCGGTCAAAACGACTATCATGGATGCTTTCATCTTGATCATGGATGCTTTCATCTTGAGTCTTTGAATCGAAAGGTGGATGCGAGTCAGGTTCGTGAGACTAGAACGCGAAACACTCGCACCCGCCATCCAGAAGACCTCGGGGCCCAAGAATCCATTGAGGGATACTCAAGGAACTGTTTCGACTTTGCTGATCGCCATAACCACCGCATTGGTGAACGTGGAGATCAGCCGTGGAATCCTCTTTCCAATACCCAGGAAAGTGACGTACCGGCGACCAATCCGGCATCACCGGGAGGTCGCCGGGATCGAGCGGTTTGAACTCTTCAGCCGCATAGACAGGTTTCCCACCCAGGATCGTGAGCACGGATTCCAGCGATTTGATTTCCTCGTCGGGAATTGCAAAGTAGTCCTTGGTCAGGACGGCCAAATCCGCGAACTGACCGGGGGAGATCACCCCACGTTTTGTTTCTTCCCGCGACATCCAGGCGCTACCCTGCGTGTAAAGCCGAAGGGCTTCCTCTCGCGTCAGCCGCGCCCCGTCCGGATAGAGGCTCAGGCCGCCTAGCGTCTTTCCGGTGATCATCCAGTAAAGCGACACAAACGGATTATAGCTGGCGACGCGCGTGGCGTCTGTACCCGCCCCGACCGGCACCCCCATTTCAAGCATGCGCCGGATTGGCGGTGTGCGCTGGGCAGCTTTCGCCCCGTAGCGATCCACGAAATACTCACCCTGATATGCCATCCGGTGCTGGATTGCGATTCCACCTCCCAGGGCCTTGATGCGCTCGATGTTGCGATCGGAAACCGTTTCGCAATGATCAAAGAACCAGTGCAAGTCATGCACTGGCGCGTCCCGATTGACCTTCTCGAAAATGTTAAGGAATCGATCGATCGATTCTTCGTAGGTCGCGTGAAGTCGAAATGGCCAACGATTCTCGGCTAGAAAATGAACGACGCGCTCCAGTTCGCTTTCGAGTTTTTCGGGTAAGTCCGGGCGTGGTTCAAGGAAATCCTCAAAATCCGCGGCCGAGAAAACCAGCATTTCACCCGCACCGTTGCATCGCAAAATGTCGTCCCCTTCATCGGGTTTCACAATTTTCGACCAGCGCACGAAGTCCTCGAGCTCGCCGCCGGGCTTTTGGGTGAACAGGTTGTAGGCGATGCGGAGGGTCATCTCGCCGCGCTGATGCAGCTGCTGAATGATCTCGTAATCCTCCGGGTAGTTTTGATATCCGCCTCCGGCGTCGCAGACACCTGTCAAGCCAAGGCGGTTTAGTTCCCGCATGAAATGGCGTGTTGAGTTATATTGATATTCCGGCGGCAGCTTGGGGCCTTTCGCCAGCGTTGCGTAAAGGATGGTCGCGTTGGGACGGGCCACTAGCAAGCCGGTGGGATTACCTGACTTATCCCGCACGATCTCGCCTCCTGGCGGATTCGGTGTGTCTTTCGTGTAGCCGCACGCCTTAAGTGCCGCGCGGTTGAGCAAGGCCCGGCAGTAGAGGTGTAAAATGAATACGGGCGTGTCCGGGGCTATAGCGTTGATCTCCTCCAGCGTCGGCATCCGACGCTCGGCGAACTGAAATTCGCTCCATCCGCCGACCACCCGCACCCATTGCGGCGGCGGCGTGCGAGCCACCTGTTCGCGCAGCATTTGCAGCGCGAGCGAGAGCGAAGGTACCCCTTCCCAGCGCAGCTCCATATTGTAACTCAATCCGGTGCGAATGACGTGCAGGTGCGAGTCGTAGAGACCGGGAATGACCCTGCGTCCCTTAAGATCAATGACTTTCGTATCGGGTCCTCGCTCGAAGTCTGCGGCATTGTCGACTCCGGCGATGCGGCCACCAGCGATGCACACTTCCTTTGCTTCAGGATGCTTGGGATCAAGGGTGGTGACGCGTCCATTTTCAAGGATCAGATCGGCTTTAGATTTCATGGGTGTTGGAGGATTTCATGGGTGTTGGAGGACTTTGGTTTTGGGTAAAGCCAGCCGTGCGCGATCTTGACCAGCAAAGGCATGGCGACCCAGGTAAGAATGACAACGATCCCGGCGGCAATGAGTCCCGCGGCGAAGACTTGAGGAAAGTCTGGCCCAAGCACTGGCGCAAGGATGGCCGGCACAAGCATGCTGACCGGCCATACCGCGATCCAGGTGAGCAATGCCATTTTCCAGGGAGGCGGCATCGGCCCCCGAGGATCGCGAAACCAGGCTTCTAGGCCATTCAACTGCCTGCAGGTGAGTTCGCCTTTAACCATCGGCTCGATGCGGGCCAACCATTCCTTGTAAAGCGCCGTCTGGTAAAAGGCGTCCCGGTCACCGGCATGGGCGAAGCTGCGCATGATGCCATATTCCGTCGACCCCGAACCGGGCGGCGGATACAGACAATGCACCCGTCGCGCTCCGGGCTGGGCCGAAGACCGGCTCGCAAACTCCGCCAGGGCGCGTTCGAATTGCGCCACGTGCGTTTTCCGGATGCGTCGGGTGCTGGCGATGTGAATCGGCCCGTCCACTTTTCTGATAAGCGTTAGTGGGCGAACTTCTTCGGCACGACTTGAGGTTTCACGGCCGACTGCGGCGCGTGATGCACCATGGTGTAGGCGTATTCCGCGCCCACCCCGTAAGCGCCCGCCTGCTGTTTAATCAGGCCCATCAGGGCGTTGTAGTGCTCGCGGTTGGCCCAATCGCGCTGCCACTCCAGCAGGGCCGGGATGGTGGTCAGGCGCACCGCGCCCGCTTGCACCATCCGCGACAACGCCGCTTCTTGGGCGGTCGGGGAGGTGGCCCCGCAACAGTCTTCCACCACGTAGATGTTGTACCCGGCGGCGAGCATTTCGATCGTGGGCCACGTCACGCAGACCTCCGTCCAAAGCCCGGTCATGAGGATATTCTTCTTGCCCGTGGCTTCGATCGCGGCGCGGAAGCCGGGGTCGTCCCAAGAGTTCATCGAGGTGCGTTCGATGACCGGCTGACCGGGAAAGACGTCGAGCAGCTGGGGCCAGACGTAACCGCTGAAGCTTTCGGTTTCAACGGCGGTCAGCACGGCGGGAACCCCGAATTCCTTCGCCACTTTGGCCAAGAGCGTCACGTTGTTGATCAAAGAGGCACGGTCGATGCTGGCCACGCCGAAGGTCATCTGGGGCTGGTGGTCGATGAAGACGACCGCGCTGTCTTGCGGGGTGTAGAGTTGGTGGTAGTTGCTCATAGTTTCTATTTTCCTTTGTTCTATCTATTGGGATTCGCGCCGGCGTTTTTCCTCATGAGGAAGGTCGGCGTTTTTCCTCATGAGGAAGGTCGGCGTCTGTTTTGGCTAATCTGTTGACGGCGTTTTCTGCACCTAACCCAAACACGCTGCAATGCGCTTTCATGGTGGCCATCACCTCATCGTAGTGCTCGCTCCGCGCCCAATCGCGCTGGAACTCTAGCAGCACCTGCAGGGCGGTCACTGATACGGCGCCCGCTTGCTCGATCCGCCGGAGCGCGGCATGATGTGCGACGAGATTCGTACCACCTGAAGCGTCCTCTACCACATAAACGAAATAGCCGTCGGTGAGGGCTTGCAGTGCAGGCATAGCAAGACAGACCTCGATCCAAAGTGCCGCGATAACGAGGTTCTTGCGGCCGGTTTTCTTTACTGCTGCGACGAAGTCCGCATTGTCCCAGCTGTTCATCGTGGACCGCTCAATCGGTGTCTCTTCAGGAAACAGCCCAAGCAGCTCCGGTATAAGGGCCCCCTTAAACTCCTTGGATTCGACCGCTGTCAAGATCACGGGTACACCAAAAATCTTTGCTGCCTTCGCCAGCACCAAAAGGTTGTTGAGCAAGACCTGGCGGTCGATGCTGCCTACGTCGAAGAACATCTCCGGCTGATGGTCAATGAAGATAACGGCGCAATTGTCCGGAGTTAGCAGGCCCTTGTCCGTAGAGTCCACGCTCATTTTGCTGGCTCCGTTGGTAGTCCGACTCTGATGCCAACCCTGAATGCGGCGGAAGCTTGTTGGTAAATCCTGTTACAGCGGTTCCCAGTTGACAGGTTCATCCGAACGAACGCCCACTCCAAGCTGTTTGCTTGAGTCAAGTAGTTCTTCGGCTGCATGGAACAAGATCTTGCCTCGAACGTCGCTAACACGCTATTGACCATACGGTCGCTTTTTCGGCCGACCTAGGAACGATTTCTTTCTCCTCCTTTCGAAGGAGAGCCGGCCGGCGAAAGAATAAAACTAAAGCCGAACGAGACCACGCCGGCTGGCGACCGTGATGGCCTCGGTGCGGCTAAGAACGTTCAGCTTTCGAAAGACGCTGCGCAGATGAGATTTCACCGTTGTTTCGCTCATGTAGAGATTCGCGCTAATCTCCTTGTTGCTTTTCCCCTTAGCCAAAAGCTCCAGGACGTTCAGCTCTCGGCCGGTTAGGGATTCGCTACTCAAGCCTGCTGCTAGCTTTTCAATGAGCGATGCTGGGATGCAGGTCTCGCCTCGGTTTACCCTGCGGATGCAGTCCAGCAACTGCTCACGCCGCGCGTCCTTCAAGAGATAAGCTTTCGTTCCGGCTTTGATCGCCCGAACGATCTCACTGTCTGTGTCATAAGTCGTCAGCACGATTACGCGGGCCGAGATATCGGCCTCGCGTATTTTTTCAATCACGCCCACGCCGTCGAGCTTTGGCATGCGAAGATCGAGCAGCGTTACGTCGGGGCGGTGTTTTGTCCAAAGGTCAACGGCTTCATAACCGTCGATAGCTTCGGCAACGACCACCATGTCGGGCTGCCGCGCGATGATCGCCGCTAAACCTTCAAGCACGGTTACGTGATCGTCGGCGATTAGCACCCGAATTCTGGCGGACTCTGAGTTAATTGGTTTTTCTTGGTCGCCAGCCTTCATATCTGCAGATGTGGAGGATATTTCATCAGGGGGAGAATCACATAGGTTGCTGTGCCACCTCCAGGTGCGCTCTGGAAAGTCAGTTCTCCTCCCATTGACTCTACTCTTTCTTTGGTTCCAAGCAGCCCAAAACCATCATATCGCTTGGCTGGATCGAAACCGCATCCGTCATCGCGCAGCTCCATGCGAATTGTTTGCGAATCGAACATCAGATGGATCTTAAACTGACTGGCGTGAGCGTGGCGGAGCGTATTCGTCAGGACCTCTTGGCTAACACGTAAAAGGTTTTCCTCCCACTCGTGAGGTAAAGGCTGCGCTTTGCCCTGAACCATGAATTCTGCGCGCAAGTTCGTACCTGCCGTCATTTTTCCGATCAATTCCTTGATCGCAGCACAAAGATTGTCGCCGGCTAGAGCCAGCGGCCGGAGCGCGTGTACAGAGCGACGCGCTTCCTGCAGCCCTTCGCGCGCCAGTTTGCCCGCTCGTTCGATATGAGTGGTAACCGCTTTTGGGAGATTTTGCGCTTGCGCGTCTTCGGCCGCTTCCAACTGCACGATCACGCCGGTCATAGCTTGTGCGAGCGTATCGTGGATTTCACGCGCTAGACGATTTCGCTCCGCAACCACCGCGGCTTGGCGGCTTAGCTGAGAGAGGCGCATCAGCTGAATTGCCAACATGGCCTGATGCGCCAGTGCTTTTGCAAGCTCAATTTCTCCGAGACATAACCGCTGCTCATGCTGAAGAAATTGGACGCTGATTAAGCCTGTGACTTTGCCAGCAACAAACATAGGTACGCAAATCATGGCCTCGATCCCAATCTCGTAAAGACGCTTAATAATAGCGGGGACACGTGCATTGTTTCTTTGCTCTACGGACCAGTCAGACCAACGAGTGTCCGGGCCGTCCGCCAAGCGCACCTGAACTGAATCCGATTCGATCCGGCCAAAAACGCAGTGTTCGCCGGTTCGGAAAAATTCCGTCCAAACGGGGTGATTGCCGGGAGTCGGCGCGATCTCGCGACCTGCTCGTTTTTCCTCCGGCGTGGCCAGGTGCAACCGGTCTTCTTGGAAAACGGCAACAAGTTCTACTCGACCGATATTTTCATTCATTTCCCACACCCCGAGACTGTGTGCGCCAAGTCGCCAGCCTATCCCTCGCAAGACGTGCTCCAGAAATTTTTCGGGTTCTGACTCTTTGGAAAGCGCTGTAAGGGTGTTCGTCAACGCATCCAACTGGCCGTGCGCTAGAATTTCCGAGGTTCGGAGGGCCTCAATGTCCGTATTGGTTCCGTACCACTTCACCAACTTTCCCGAATCGTCATAGAGAGGCACTCCGCGAAATAGGAAATAGCGATACTGTCCATCGAAACGCCGCAACCGTGCTTCGTATTCTCCAGCCCTACCAGATGCCAAGATCGATTTCCAATAGTGCAATAAACCGGGAAGATCCTCTGGATGGATTGCCGCTTTCCATCCCCAGCCGCTAGCCTGCTCGGCGCTTAGTCCTGTGTAGTCGGTCCACCTTTTGTTATGGTAATCAATATAGCCGTCCGGTAGACCGCTCCACACAATGCCAGGAATCGTATCGATTGCTAGCCGTAAAGATTCCTCGCTCCGTTTGAGCGCTTCTTCCGCCTTCTTGCGACTCTCCATCTCAGCCTCTAACGACTGATTAATCCGTGCGAGCTCGGCGGTGCGCGTCGCGATCCGCTGCTCAAGGTCCAGATTGAGGCGGGCCGACAATTCCTCCGCGCGCTTGCGCTCGGTGATATCCATCACTGTGCCAATGAAACGAATCGCATTGCCTTCGGAGTCGAAAAATGCCTGACCTCTCGCGGTTACCCAATGTTCGGATCCGTCACGCGGATGGATCGTCCGGTATTCGGCGCGATAATTGCCGGCATTCGCGCCCGCCAGAGCCTGCATAACCAATTGGTTCACTCGCTCTCTATCTTCCGGATGCACGCACTTTAGAAACATATCGTGGGTGACTTCCGCATCCAGGGGTAACCCGAAGATCTCCTTCAGCCGGCTTGACCAGTCGCCGGTATTCTTCACGTCCGTCGAGTTCCAGATCCACAATCCTATTCTTCCTGTCTCGATCGCAAGCCTGAGGCGCTGTTCACGGTCGATCAATGTCTGATTGACCTGCCGCAAGTGGGCCGTCTGCCGTGAAAGTTCGCCATTCAGACGGCGCAATTCTTCCTCAATCGATCGCCGGTCATCCAGAGCACGCAACCGTTCTTTCCGTTGTTTCTGTTCCGTAGATTGACCTTGCAGATCCTTTTCGCCTTGTGGGCAAATATCTCCGGATTTCGTCGCGTCAGTATCCATAGGTGG
>JAFAHI010000386.1 GCA_019237325.1 Verrucomicrobiota bacterium
CCCACGCCAATAGCCCGGCCCCCGCCGAGTCTCCCGGCACGTGACCTTCCTCTATTAGTCTTACGGGCTTGTCGGGAGCATAATGACTGGGAGTTTGTCCCGGCGCCTTGATCGAGCCTTTCAGATCAGGCGCTTCGACCGGAGCAAACTCAGCTAATTCCGCCTCTCCAATCGGCCCTGGCCGATGCAGGAAGAGTTTCTTGCTGCCCTTTGGCTCTACAATAGTTGATTCGAGCCCGAGCTTAGTGGGTCCATCATCCACGATCAACGGGATCTTGCAACCGAGTTCTTCAAGGACATGCTCCGCTTTGGTTGGACTAACTCGCCCAAATCGATTCGCACTAGGAGCCGCGACGGGGAACCCTCCCTTTTGCAGGATCGCTCGCAAGACCGGATTAGCCGGCATTCGAAGCGCGACTGTCGGGAGCGATGCCGTCACCAGATCGGACACCTGCTCGCTCTTTGGCAGCAGTAGAGTCAGCGGGCCTGGCCAAAATCGCTCGATCAATGCCGACACCAATTTCTCTTGCTCAGCATCCAGCTTGCTCAGGCGTCCTACCCAAGATTTGTCCGGGAGATGCAGAATAAGCGGGTCAAAAAATGGACGCTCCTTAACCTCGAAAATGGTAGCGACTGCTCGATCGTTTCTCCCATGCCCAGCTAACCCGTAAACGGTCTCAGTAGGGACAGCAACAAGTTCACCGGCAGCCAGCAGCTTCGCTGCCCTTTCGATAGTCGAAGGATGATTTGCAGCAATAATTTCAGTCTTCAAAACAAACAAGCGTAGGACCCCGCAATGCAATCTACACGGAGCGCCACAAAGCGACAGAGCCCCAACCAAAGACAGGTAGTCTCACAAAGGACACAGAGGGAAGAGAAACTTTCACAGCAGGGCCGCAAAGGTCACAAAGAGTGATATTGCTTTTCTGATCTTTGTGGCCTTTGCGGCCTTATTGTAAAAGTCCTCCTGTTGCCTTTGCGATCTTCTGTGAATTTACGGTCACCCCTCGTCCAGCTTGGCCCGAAGCACATCCTCGGTCTGGCGGCGGCGAAACTCTATTAGCCGGTCTCGAAGCTCGGAGTTTGTTAACGCCAGAATCGAGATAGCGCCGAGCGCTGCATTCTTGGCGCCTGCTTCACCGATGGCCAATGTCATCACCGGAATACCTGCCGGCATTTGAACGATTGACAACAGAGAGTCGACGCCGCGCAGGACTCGGCTCTCCACCGGAACGGCCAAGACTGGTAAATGCGTGTGCGCAGCCAGCATTCCGGGCAAATGGGCGGCTCCGCCAGCGCCGGCAATGATGACACGAATGCCATCAGATTCCGCGGTCTTGGCAAACTCGGCCATTAAGTCAGGCGTCCTGTGAGCAGAAACTACCTTTCTCATCACTGGGACCCCGAACTGCTGCACCAATTCGGCTGCATAACGCATGGTCTGCCAGTCCGACTTACTGCCCATAACAACCGCCACGCTTTGAGGGTGTTCAGTCGTCATCTGTCAACCAATTTATTCATTTTCGATCTATTGTATCCCTCTGCTGACAAATGTCTTGCATTACTACTTGACGTTTCTTCTCTCAGCTCGTTATGCTCGTGACCCTTTCCTACCAGCACCTACTCATCCGCAGGGAATTCGGACGATGGGTGCTGACATATTTGTCTAGTCTATGGCTAAAGGCACAGTGAAGTGGTTTAATGAGAAGAAGGGGTTCGGCTTTATAGTGGACCCGGAAGTTGGAAGTGATGTCTTCGTTCATTTTTCAGTTATTCAAGCTGACGGCTTTAAGACGTTGAACGAAGGCGAAACCGTCGAATATGAGTTGTATCAGGACGAAAAAGGCGCGAAAGCGAAGAACGTTATTCGACTGACTGCTTAAGGCTCCCCCCCTTGATAGTCCCGCGGAAATCGGCCTCGGATCAAGCACGCGCATTGCGAGCTAAACGGTCTTTGGTTGCAATTTCTGCGTCCCCTGGAAACGCTCTCTTCAAAGCTTTTGAATAGAAGCTTTCAGGAAGCTTTTGCCTTGTTCCAGAGCACTTGCCTTCCCGCAGTGAAGGAAATCCAATGCAAGGGCGCCGCCTATCCTTGAGGTTCAACTTAGGGTTCAGCTCTTAACCTTTGCGTCTTGGCGGCTTTGCGTGAGATTCCTTCACCGCGGGAAAGCAGCGCGCTCTACGATAATACCATGTCTATTGTAATAGCCGGTCGAAGTTTGGTGCTGGTCGGTTTCATGGGCTCTGGCAAATCCTCCGTTGGCCGGGAATTGGCCAAACGGTGGAATTTCCGGTTTGTCGATACAGACGCGATGATTCGTCATAAGTACGATTTGTCGATTCCGGATATCTTCGCGAAACACGGAGAAGACTTCTTCCGTGAAGCAGAGTACCAAGCGCTGGTCCGGTTACGAGGAATCAGCTCAAGCGTCATCGCAACCGGCGGAGGAATTGTTATCCAACCGCGGAACCTGCCCCTCTTACGCGCGCTCGGACCAGTGGTCTGGCTTTGCGCCGACCAAACCACGATTCTCGACCGGGTCGGTAAAAGCACTCATCGCCCCATGTTAAACCAGGCGAACCCGCAAGAATCAGTGGATAGACTTCTAAAGGAGCGCGCTCCACTCTACCATCAGGCTGCTGATCTCCGGATCGAGACAAACGGGTTGACCCATCGCGAAGTAGCCGATCGAATGGTTTCGGGACTCGATGAATTTCGTGCGTCCGCCAAACTCAACTCGAACTCAGGACCCGCGGATTAGATGCCGCGAACCGCAACCGAAAAAAATCTCACGCAAAGGCGCAAAGGTTCGATCAGAGAATTGAAAAAGCCTTTGCTGGGGCGAGGCTCCCAAGCAGTTTAAGGTTCAAGGTTCTAAGTTTTAGGTTTTATGTTGGGCTCTCCTTCCAGCACGGCGCCGCCCGCGGCATTGAAGATTGAACTTAGAACTTAGAACCTAAAACTTAAAACGTAGAACCGCACAGGAGCCTCGCCCCAAAAGGCAATTCATTCTCTGATCCAGTCTTTGCGCCTTTGCGTCTTTGCGTGAGATTATGTCTTCGTGGTTGCGGCTACTCCCGCCGGGTGGTCTGTGGTTATGCCGTCTTTGGAATCCAGCATAAAAGAAGAACTGCTAAGATTAGCTGCTGAAGCTGGCTTTGACGCTTGTGGCTTCGTCTCCGCACAGACAGCTCCACACCGCGAACCGTTCTTGCGCTGGTTAGAAGCCGGCTCTCACGCTGGCATGGACTGGTTGGCGCGAACGCCGGAACGCAGAACCGATCCTCGCAATATTCTGCCGGGTTGCCAGACCGTGATCATTTTGGCAAAGAACTATTTTCAAGGCGGCCCTAACCGTCGATCGAGTGGACGCATTGCCAGGTATGCCTACGGCCAAGATTATCATGAGCTAATGTTCACCGCGATGCAGCCCGTCTGCGAACACCTGAGCCGGTGCGGCGGCATTCAGAAACCGTATGTTGACACCGGGCCGGTCCTCGAGCGCGATTTCGCTGCTGCCAGCGGTATCGCTTGGCAAGACAAGAGCACGATGTGCTTGAACCAGAAGCTCGGTACCTGGTTTTTCTTGGGCACAATTTTGACCACGTTATCCATTGAGCCGGATCCACCGGCGCGAAATCGGTGCGGCTCGTGCACTCGCTGCATCGACGCCTGTCCGACCCAGGCTATTACTGCTCCCTATCAACTCGACTCCCGCCGTTGCATCTCCTATCTCACCATCGAAAACAAAGGCTCGATTCCGCTGGAATTCCGGACCGCAATCGGAGACCGGATCTATGGCTGTGACGAGTGCTTGGAGGTCTGCCCTTGGAACCGTTTCGCGGAAGCCAGTCGCGAGAGCCGTTTTCTTATGCCGGCAGCGGTCCAATCCATGAGCCTGCGTTCCTTAGCTACGCTTTCTCAGGAAGAGTTTCGTTCGCTTTTCCGGCACTCGCCGATTGGCCGTATCAAACGGAACCGTTTCGTTCGTAACGTGTGCGTGGCCCTCGGGAATGTAGGAACAGAAGAGGATTTGCCGGTATTGCGAGATCTGGCCAGCGGCTCGGATGCTCTGATCGCCGAACACGCAGCCTGGGCGATCGCCGAGATTCAGAGCCGCGACTAGTGTGGAGCGCTGCCTCGCTTGCGAGGCCGATGCGATCGGCGCTGTGAAGCGCTAAATAGCCCGTAATTCGACAGCATCCAGCAAAACCCGTCATTTATGCCGGCTGATGTCAGTTGATTGTTTTTTAATTCGAATAAGTAGGGCTACGCCTTTCAGGCCAGCCTAAGCCGCTCCTTCGCTGCTAACGAGCGCCTCTTACGTTGAATGCTACGGTGGAAAAATAGCGGGTCACGGTCGCCGACCGCAACGGCCTCGCAAGCGAGGCAACGCTCCACGGCTTCGCCTCTTTTCGACACCCTTGGCAACTCCCACCATCAATCCCTTGCGTTTCTTTGAAAATCGGTCAACCATTCGTCCCTGCAACTAAGCCGACGTGGCGGAACTGGCAGACGCGCCGGACTCAAAATCCGGTGACCGCAAGGTCGTGTGGGTTCGACCCCCTCCGTCGGCAGTGTGCTGGAATGCGGCAGGGTGCTGAACGGCGTTGGATCGCGCACAATCTTCGCCGATGCACCGCTCCCCTGAACGGCTCAAATCCGGCGCGGACACACCATTTCCCCATTCGCCGTATCGCCACATCGCCGTTTCGCGCTTTCCGCCTTGCACCGGGCCTCGGTTTGCAACTTAAGTAACCCCGTCTCCTGTAGCTCTGATTAACCTAGTATGCCTGAACTCTACGACGTTATCATTGTCGGTGGCGGTCCCGCCGGCAGCACCGCGGGGACTTTACTAGCCAAGCAAGGCCGGAAAGTCGCCATTTTCGAGAAGGAGCAATTTCCTCGGTTCAAAATCGGCGAATCGCTTTTGCCCGGCAGCTTGTGCACGTTCGAACGAATGGGCGTGAAAGAAAAAATCGATCGGGCCGACGTCATCGTGAAGTACGGCGGCAAAATCGTCTCTGCCTGCGGAACCCGAACTAATCGGTTTTTATTCAGTAACGTTTTCAGGTGCAAATATCCGACGGCTTACCAAGTCGAACGCTCTCGGTTCGATCAAATCTTGTTAGACCACGCCGCGGAAACCGGCTGCGAAGTCAGGCAGGGCGTGAACGTCACGGATTTCGTCTGCGCCGAAGACGGCGTTACTATCCGCACCGCTACGGGTGAGTTTTGCGGACGATACCTTATCGATTGTTCTGGTCGCAATGCCGTGGTCGGGACACATTTCAACCTTCGCCGCAATTATCCGGAATTACGCAAGTTTTCGCTCTACGCTCATTTTGAAGACGTTGATCGCCTGCCCGGGATCGAAGGAACCCTCACCCAAATGGTTCGAGGTCGAGATCGCTGGTTCTGGATTATCCCGATCACGCCAAGCAAAACCAGCATTGGCGTCGTGTTAGACGCTCAGACTTTCAAGCGCATGAAGTTGAGCCCAGAAGCGGCATTCCGGCAAATATTGCAAGAGAACCCGAAAGTCATTGAACAGATGTCGAGCGCCAGGCGGGTAACTGAAGTTTATGCGACGAGCGATTTCTCCTTCCGGAACAAGTGTTTTACCGGTGATCGTTGGGTGCTGGCTGGAGACGCCGCCGGCTTCATCGATCCGGTCTGGAGCAGCGGAGTTTTTATCGCGGTGCTTTCTGGCGAAAAAGCTGCAGATATGCTCGACCGGGTCTTGCGGCATCCCGAACGGCGGGCGCTGGAATTCAAATGTTACGAGCGACACCTCGGCCGGGTCATGGACCTTTATCTTCGGTTAGTTAACTCCTGGTATACTCAAGAATTCGCCGAAGTATTCCTCAACCCGCAGGAGTTTCTCCAACTCGTCCCCGCGGTTAACTCTGTGTTAGCGGGCAGCGAAAAACCATTACTGCAGGTTCGCTGGCGGCTTTGGGTCTTCAATCTGTTGGTTTATTTGCAAAAGCGCTTTGCGATCATCGCACCAAGGATGAGTTTGCAGCCGAATAGTCAGTGATCGAACGCGTGGCTCGAAGTGGACGGAGTGGACCTAGTAGACAGAGTGGACGCAGACACTGCAAAGGCCGCTCGGCCTAGGGATATCCACTACGTCTACTAGGTCCACTCCGTCCACTTTCGCCGTGTGGCTCTTTTCGCAACTCGTCATTTGGTTCCTGCGGGACTCCCTCAAACTCAAACCACCGATTTTGTCGCCGAAACCAGATTCCCGGGAACAGCAATATCTTGTTTCGACGGACGCCGTCTGGGTCGAGTGAGAACACCGTTTTCACTTTTTTTCCCTGAACGACACAGCTCAACTGGGTTGAGGCCCAGTGATGCAGCGGGCTATCCGCAATCCATGGGAAATCGGCAATCGTGGCCACCGGCTTATCGCACCGCTTGAGATCCGCTTCGAAATGCGACAGTTCTTGGCGCCAGCTAAACGACTGGGTAGCAAAAACTATAAAAAACACGGCCGCGCTTCCCGCCATGATCCAGTCAAGGCGATGATCGGATCGGTCCGATGAGTCATTTGTCCTGGATCGCTGTTCGTACCGCCAGTGCAAGCCACCCATGACTACCAAGGGCAAGGTGCCTACGAACACAAACCGCCTGAAAGTAAACGCGCTGACCCACATCTTGGGGTCTGCTGCCCAAGCAACTCCGTAAGCCAAAAGCAAGGCGAGCGTCAATCCAGCTAGCCAGATCATGTATGGTTTCGGTATGCGTCGAATCACACCTCCGAGAACGGTTAATCCCAACAAGTAAACGACCGGCAACATCCCGAGGCTCGGCAACGCGTCACGAAACGCCAGGTAGTTTTGAGAGAGACTCTCTTCCCCTCTCTCGTAACTGTTTGCTGTGGCTACCGCATACCCCAACCGGACCGCCGCCAATGCGAGAAAAATGGCGCCAAGCCAGGCGTTAGTGCGACGGTGGCTGGTTTCCACCCAGGCTTTGCCTACAAACAATGCACCGGTCACCGCATAGACCAAAGCGGACGAAGGATGCAGAAAGAACAGAAACAGATTCAGAATTGCCAACCAAACCAAACTAGAGATTGAGATATCCGCTGCTGCGATTGCCCATACCGCCCACGACACTTGGGCTACAGGTACGGCTTCGGCCACCAAGAATGCTTGGCCCGGCAATACGCTTAACAAGATACCAAGTACGGGCCAAATCCGGAGTCTCGCGTGTTGAGGAGCACTCAAGAAATGAAAACTGAGCAGCAAAGACCCAAGCGGTAATACCGCTAAGACTAATCCGTAAATGCAAGCCAACAAACGAGAGTCGTTGATCAGAAAGCTAAACAGCGAAACCACGGCGAGAAGCGGGTAGTCGCTGTACCGACTATTTGGGACCACGGGATGGCCTCGCTGGATGGTATTAAAAACATAGCCGGCACCATCCCACGTCAGGACCATCAAACAAGAGGACGCCACGACCTGAGCCAGCGCGGCAAGAGCTACCGTCAACACCAGCCAACCGTCGCTAAAGCTATGACAGGCAAGCCAAATCCGAGCTCGGAAGGGATTCACCACAGAGACACAGAGTACACCGAGAATTTGCAAATTATTGAGCCCGTGGAGCGCTGCCTCGCTTGCGAGGCCGATCGGTCGCAACCCCATGGAGGGGAGCCGCTTTTGAACCTTGCCTTTAACCTGAGGTGATCGCGCAAACAACCCTCGTATTTCTGAGACGTTGTCGAGCAGGCGGCTCCCGGAAACGTCTCACGATGCGGTTTGGCCTTATCGCGTTGCATAGGTAGGAGACAAATCGAATCGCCGTGGGTTGTAGGGGCGCTCCGGAAACGTTCGCGGGAGCCGCCTGCTCGCACACGCCAAATTTATAAACCCGGAGTTTCAAGAATGTGCGTGCAAACGGGGTTCGGGTAAAAGCGGCTCCCCTCCATGGGTCGCGACTCGGTCGGCCTCGCAAGCGAGGCGCCGCTCCACGACTAAGGTTGCTTCAGCAACTCGGTCGCGGTGGGCTCATCTACGATCAATTCGTTCATGAGCCGGCCTTTCAATGCGGCGCGCAAACCGGCAACCTTGCCGAGGCCCGAGACGACGCAGAGCGCGTGTTTCGCCTTTTGGAACAGAGAAAGATCCGGTCCGCTGGCGCGAGCGTTCAGCGGAATATTGTCGTAGCTACCGTCATCTCGGAAAAAAACGGTAGCAATATCGCCGACCGCTCCCACCCGGCGTAGCTCCTGAAAATCTTTCTTTTCCAGATAGCCCCCTACATAAACATGGCTCGGAATACGCGCCCCGACCGCACCAATACTGTAGATCAATAAATCGG
>JAFAHI010000397.1 GCA_019237325.1 Verrucomicrobiota bacterium
CAGGAGTTCAGGAGTTCAGGAGTTCAGGAGTTCAGGAGTTCAGGAGTTCAGGAGTTCAGGAGTTCAGGAGTTCAGGAGTTCAGGAGTTCAGGAGTTCAGGAGTTCAGGAGTTCAGGAGTTCAGGCTGGTGTACTTTCCAAAGTTGCAAGGCAAAAGCTTGTTTGTCTCGAGAGTGAGGCCGGATTCTGCGCCACACATGACCGTCTCCTGAACTCCTGGACTCCCGCAACTCCTGAACTCCTTTTCTCAGAAGCTGCCAGCATCGAACCGGTATAAGTTCTGCAGCCCGGTGATGCTGTATTCTTCGACCACGGTTCCGTCCGACAAGTAGACCTTCATGCCGGTGGGACCATTCGCTTCCCATTTGACTTGATCGACACCTTTGGTCCTTGAAATTTGAAGCAGGGGGAGGCCGTCGGTAGTCGCCAGATGGACGCCTTGTTCGTCGGCGATCGCGCTTAACAAAAAGTTAGGTTGGCGCGTGTTTTCCAAAGGATTGTTCTCGGGACGGACCAGCAATGGCGGCGAATCTGTCTTGGTGTCAGCTCTGATAACGGTTCCCGCGCGAACATCGAAGAATTGATGAGGCACCAGCGAACGATCGAACCATTTCTCCCATACGGATTGCTGATCTTTAGCGGATTGAAAGTGCAACCCGATCACCCGATTACCCGGATTCAGATCGGCGTCCAGGAGCAGGTCGCTATTGCTTCTCGAAGCAGACAGTTGGCGAATTTTTGGCAGGCCATCCGGCAGGGTTAAATCCTTGCTGGTTTTAGCTGCGAGATCGATTTGCCTTAACGAGGTCTTCGGTCCATTCCCGATCAGCAGCCAAATTTGATCTCCGGCCCCAGCGCAAAGGTCAAGAAGTTCGCCCGGCTCATCCAGTTCGACCGGAACCAGATGATCACCTTCGGTGCGCCACAATTTCCCATTCGGACTCGCAACAACCAGCGAAGTCCCTAAGAGAGCGCACCGGTTGATGTCTGGTGTCGGCAGCGCGATGGTGGTTTTCTGATCGGCCGTTTTGCATTGAATATCCCGGTCGGTTACGATCGCCCAGTTTGACCCCGAACGATCAGCGTCGCGGATGTTGGGGGCCGCATTGCTTTCGGTGACCGTGCCGTTCGGCACCGCGATGCTTGCGATATGATCGGAATAGATGGCCAACAGGTTAGCTCCATCCGATTTGAGCCGGATGATACCAGGGTCCACTGAAAACTGCTGCGGTTTCATCGAAGCGGTCTCGATGATCAAGATCTCCTGATGGCCGTTATCGGCTAATACCGCTAGAGATCGTCCCCCGAGCAGGGCTGGCGAACTTACGGTTTTGACTCTGACATTTTGAGCATCGTCCACCCAGTCATTCAGGTGGTAAGCAACGCCGGAAATGTTAACGTCCTCCCCGATTAGAACGCCACGGGCGAAGTACTTACCGGCGGGGACAACCTTCCCCGTGGCATCCGTGCCATCCCAATCAACAAACAATCCATTCAACCCTGACTTGAACGAATCGACTTCGGCTGCCTGTTTTAGCACCCGCACGAGTTTTCCGCGCGTATCGTAAACTCCGAGACTGATCAGGCCTTCGACTGGAGGCGGGATAAACATCAATTGCTTACCCGTTTCCTCGTTTTCGTCAGTCCCTGCAAAAAGTCGCGGCGCGAACCACGATAAACTCAGTACAACGCAGACCCATACAGTGGGCAAATACCGCCCGAGGATCCTCATAGATAATATTTCCACTGCAAATCTGGGAACAGATTGTCACGCCATTCACAATTGGCCAGGAATTCTTCATCGATCACTCCACCTCGAAGCTGATCGTACATCCGGGTAAACCTCAGAATATGGGTCCGGGTCCTCGCGGCCGCATAGTCTTTTGCAGTTCCAGTCCTCATCAAGAATGCCCAATCACTCGATTGGGCCAGAAGTAGCTCCCGGCTCAATTGGCATAAGACCCGTTCTTTCCATTTTGCCGGCGCTTTTTCTACGGCCTCAGCGGATTCGGTCATCCGGCGGGCGGCCGCGTGCAGATGGGGGTAGATCCAGCTGTTGCTCTCGTCGAGCCAAACCTCCCAAAAACCACGGTTCCCCCAACTTGATGGGCTTGGTGAAATGACCTGTAGAGTGTCATGTTTTTCTAAATAGTCGCTCGGGGTGATCAATTCGAAGGTGGTCTGGTCGTACACCGCTTTCCGGATGCACAGATTCAGAAATTGGGGGCCTTC
>JAFAHI010000417.1 GCA_019237325.1 Verrucomicrobiota bacterium
TGTGAAAAATCTCTTTCAGCAGAGTTTTCATCGACTCAGATAGGTTGGGAGTGGTCCCGGTTGAGGCCGAAGACTTTGGTGAAGACGGCGAAGAACAATCCTGTGGACAACCCGCACATCAGGATGCCGGTTAGCGCCTCTACGCCGCCGACGATGCGCCACTCCTTCGGCAACACGAGGTCGCCGTAGCCCGTGGTGGTGTAAGTTATCGCGCTAAAATAGAAGGCCGTTTGCACGTCAGGCATCCCGTGATTCAAGACATAAAAGATTGCCCAAACGGCGATCTGCAGAAGGTGCATCAGGATCGTCCAGGCGGCGACGCAGATCAGCGTCCCAGTCGCCCACCAGAAGTGACCTTCGATCACCGCCGACTTGCCTTTCAGCCAGGTAAAAACAGCGGTCAGACCAGTCGCGTGGATCGTCACGCAAAGCGCCATCAGGCACCACGCGATGACGAGTTTCGTGAGCATCGGAGCAGCGGGCCGTTCGTCGATGACCGAGTCGAGACGAAGCTAACTACTCTAACGCGGCGGGGTCCGCTATCGGACCAAGGTCCTATGCACGCAATACGCCAAACGAGGAAATTCGGCTTACGACTTGGCCGCTTGTAGGGCTGCCTGCAGTCTGGCCTCGTCCGAGTGCGAGAGCGAAGTCGACAAGATTTTGCCACCGAATCCAGTCAGCTCCTGCAAAACACTCTCCCTATCCGGTGATGGTAAGCCGGTGAGAGCGAAAAGCGCTGAACCGCCAGGAATCAGCAATCCGGCCAATTCCTTCATGAAATGCTCGGTGATTCCTAAGGCGGCAAGTTCGCTCCCCGCTGCACCGGTCGTTGCATTTAGGAAAATCAGAGCGGTTAGCGATCCACAGAAGCCTGGAAAAACCGGGCTGTTAGCGGTCAGAAGGTTCTGCTTGTAGTCCAGTTTGACATTGCCTTTCTCATTCTTAACCGCAACTACCATGTCTCGCAGATCAATCACATATTTGTCCTGCAGCTCGTGAACCTTTAGACAAAGCTCTTCGGCCTGGTGAGGCCCATCAAACCCGATCACAAATAAATTGGACATAGTCTTCAGACTTATTTCGCCGCGTACACTACGGTTCGTTTTGAGCGATCGAAATGGTCCTGAAGAACCCGAATCATGGCTTCCGAGGCGCTCGGATGAACCAAAGATAGGTCGGCCAGGCGGTCAACGGTCAGGCCAAGCCGGATGGCGCTAGACGCCAGATTAATCAGCTCGACAGCCCGAGAACCGACGGCCTGACAGCCCAGAATCAGCCCGGTGTCGCTTTGGACAATCAGTTTTAGAAGGTTCCTATCCGGTTCGATCATGGTGGCGTCATCATCCGTTATCAGGGGCAGAGTTTCGGAGATGACTTCCACGTCGTGACCGGCAGCATGCGCTTCGGCGGCTGTCCAGCCGGCTGCTCCAATTGGCGGATGCGTGTGGAGACAGCGCGGAATCCAATGAGCGTCGAATCGAGCCGGGCGACCTAGGATGGATTGAACCGCCACTCGGGCCTGAGCATAGGCAGCACTATCGAGCAACAGGATGCCGTTGATGTCCCCGATCGCGTAAATTGACGGGACACTCGTCTGCATCTGTGCATTGACCGAGATGAAACCCGATACAGGAAGTCCAACCTTATCGAGCCCCATCCCTTCTATGTTCGGGGTACGACCGACTGTCACCAGGGTCAACTCGGGAGAAACAATGGTTCCGTTATGGATTCGGAAACGCGGTGGTTCATCCGAACCCGCCTCTGGCAGAGCCACCTGTTCATTCAGTAGGACTTCGACCCCGGCTTCCTCGAGCACCTTTCGCATCCGTTTTCCGATGTCGTCGTCCCAGCTGGGTAACAGCCGGGCCTCGGCCTCGGCCAGTGTCACTTGAACCCCTCTACTCTGGTAAATTGCTGCGAGTTCGCACCCAATGTAACCACCTCCAATAACGAACAGGGTCTTTGGTGTTAATGTACTTTGGAGGAACTGATCACTGTTTAAAACTCGAGCCTTTTCGCTACCGGCGAAACGCGGCCGTGAACCGGTCGCCAAGATAATATTCTCAGCGGTGACGGTTTCTTTTCTCTCATCGTCCGCGATCACCACCATGTGGGCATCGAAAAGCTGACCCCGCCCGAATTTCACGTCGACCGACGCGCCATCGAGTGCGCGGCTTAGCTCCGTCGCTAAACGATTGGTTACACGTTTCTGCACCGTTAACCAGGAGGACCAGTCAGTCGCTACCAGGTCCGGATAAACACCTAAGAGGTGACTTTCCTTGACCCGCTCGTAGTGCGTGGCGCATGCACGCAAAGTGCGGACAGCGTGACAGCCCCGGTGAATACCAGTGCCGCCGATCCGGTCGGATTCGATTAACAAAGTGCTCAGTCCTGCTCTAGCAGCTTGCAGTGCAGCGTCCTTACCAGCTGAGCCGGAACCGATCACGGTTACTTGATATTGATAGCTCATATCTTGTCCGATACCGGTTAACTAACCGTTTCACTCAGCCCTTGAATATCAGACCTTGGTGCTATTTTCGACTAGTGCAGAAACATCAAGTGCTGGTTGAGTCCCCTGGGAGATTTCGGGGTCCAACCAAAGACCTTCGTGACGAATGGGAGAAGCGACCCCGCGGATAACGCGCACCACGGCCTAGCAAGCGGGACGCCATTGGCTCCGACCGATCGGCCTCGTCCCGCGGCCGCGGGAAGGCAGCGCTCCACGGGCAGCAAATCAGAATACCGGCGAGCCCCTGCGTCGCCGACCGGACACCACTCGTTCGCCCAGCCTAAGAACTAACTAATTCCACTTTCCCGGTTTTAAGATCGTAAACGCCGCCGACAACTTTAAGTTTCTTTTGATTAACAGCCTCGCTCAAAATTGGCTCGGCCGTTTGCAGTTTCTGTATCGTCAGCACCACGTTTTCCTTAATTGCATTCGCCAGAAGGTCACCGGGCTGATTAACGACCGCTTGTACCGCGGGTGTAAGTGCTTCTGTTAGGGACGGGATATGACCGGGAAATGAAGCGCCATCTTTTATTTGCTTAATGGTTGAGTCCACTGCGCCACAAGCTTGGTGGCCGAGAACAAGGATCAACGGTGAATTGAGTACGCCCACTGAGTATTCCAAACTGGCGATCATCTCAGGATTGGCAAAATTGCCGGCGATCCGACATACAAAAATATCACCACGACCGGCATCGAAGGCATATTCGGGTCCGATCCGAGAGTCGGCACAGCTGAGAATACTAGCAAACGGGTTTTGTCCTTTTGCTAAAGCGGCTCGGTCTGCGGCGAAATCATGACGTTGCATGGTTCCGTGGACATACCGGTGGTTACCTGCCAGCAAACGCTCCAAGGCTGCATCTGGCGAAACTACATTCTGAGGTTTGGGCGGCGCGCCTTTTTCGGCGGCTCGCGCTAAGACCGGGATTGATAATGCTGCGCCGAGAAGGGCCAGGAATTTGCGGCGGGGTAAATCGGTGCCGCGGTTAGCTAACCATGAGTTACATTTATCGCACATGGGAGAGGGGGTTCCCTGAATTATGCGAGTAATGTGACGTAGATGTACAGACGGAAATGGACGAACCAGACTTCGCCCCGTCGTCTGAAACCCCCGACTTCGGCGGATAGGAGAGGCGACGTGTAGCTGAGACACGTTCACGCTCCTTGTTTTCGCCGGTGGAGCCAGTCGTCGCCGTCTAGAATAAGATTGATCGGGTTCAGCTGGAAGAGAAGCGCCCAAGTAGCGATTTTTGATTTATCCTGGACCCTGGATTCTTTGGAGATCCAGTTGCCGACCTCTTGGTCGCTGGCTCCGGTGGCAACGAAGGCTTTGAATTTCTCGGAGTCGATTGCGGTGAATCTGAAAAAGACTCGGTCGAGCGGGCAATTGAAGTGATAGGAGCCAGCAGTGCCAGCTAATTCTGCTCTGCATTTATCCAAGGCACGGGCAGCAAGCACTTTGTAATTCCCAAGAGATGCACGCGGGCTTCGGGGCGAGGTCTTGGTTAGATCCAGAGCAAGGGATAGGACTCGTTCATTAACCATGGGAGGAGTATGGGGCAAACCTGTGGGGAAGGCAAAAGCGGGGCAATCGTCCTCGTCCTCGTGCTCGGGCTCGTGCTCGAAGAGTTGAGGGTGCTGGCGGTCACCAGACGCGAGCCGCGAAAGGAGCGTGGCCACGGATAGGACCTATGGGACCCATGGGACTTATATGAGATTAGTTCGTGTTAGCCGCAGTCACACCCTTTCGAGGACGAGGACGACGACGAGTACGAGGACGAGGAAGAGCGCTTATCGCGCTAAGGCTGCTTCCACCGCGGGCGGGAAAATCTCGACTAGACTGCCGTCTAAACGCAGCGAGACAGAAGGATCATGATCATGGTCGGTCGGGCCACGATTAATAATGACGTATGGCACACCGCGTTGGGCTGCGAGCAACGGGAATGATGCTGCAGGGTAGACAGAAAGAGTCGAGCCGAGCGCTACCACCAAGTCGCAACCGCGGGCTACTTCGGTCGCTTGTTCTAAGTCGGCAGGATTAAGATTTTGACCGAAACTAATCGTTGCCGGCTTAAGAAAGCCGCCGCAATGACAAAGCGGCGGCTTGCGGTGAATCCGAAAAAATTCGTAATGAGGTTCGGGGTCTCCACGCCACAGACACGTTTGGCACTCGACCATGGCATTAGTTCCGTGCACCTCAATTAAAGACTTGGTTCCGGCTAGGGAATGCAATCCGTCGATATTCTGAGTTACAACTGCGAAGATTTTTCCAGCCTCTTCCAAAGCGACGATGGCGTGGTGCACTTTGTTTGGTCTCGCGGCTTTGAAAGCAGGCCAGGCTTCGAGCTTATAATCCCAATGTTCGATCCGAGCGCTCTCCGAGCTCATGAAATCGTCATAATAGACCGGAGCTCTTTTGGTCCAGACGCCGCCCGGTCCGCGGAAGTCAGGGATACCGCTAGCTGTGGATACGCCGGCACCGGTGAAGATCATGATGCGGCTAGCGTTCTTTAGGTGGTTGATCAGGAGTGAGTCGGGCACGGGGTGGGAGAGGCGTGGCGCTGAAACGTTCAACGAATAGGACTTATGGGACCGATAGGACTTATAGGTGAATGTTGCAGCGAATGCGCTGCGTCAACAATCACTTCTCACCGATCACGTCTCACTTCTCACACGTAAATCAGGAGGTCGGATAAACAAGCGACAGCCGGGATAATGTTAAAAAGGAGATCCTGTTGCTTTGCCAACAGTTGGTTGCGCGGGGTGGGCGTGCCGTTGGCGATGATGGCGTATCCGGTGAAGAAAAAGGATTGGGCTGCCATCAGCCAGGCCAGCCGCTGCACAAACAAGTTATCCTCATGTTGGATCTAGTCGCGAATCGCGCGGTACCAATCGAGAGGAGTGAGCGAGTCGAAGCAGAGCTTGTTCAGGGGCGGGGACATAGGCAAGGGAAAAACGAGCACCGTGAGCCGTATAACCGATGGGACTTATACGACCTATGGGACCTACAAGTCCATACGACTGAAACGCTGCTCAGCCGCCCTCTCGCCGCGTCGCCCATTCGCCGTTTCGCCTAGATATCCGGCGGATGTGCCCGGGGCTCGCGATCCTTGGTTCCGCCGGGATTCGGCGAAGTGACGAATGGACCGCCAGCGAGGGGCGCACGGTCGCTGAAAGCGACCTCTGGTAAATCACTGGGTTTACCTTCCAACGGAAAATCTTTGCGGAGCGGAAAGAAAGGATAGCCATCCCACATGAGAATCCGGCGTAGATCGGGATGATTGGCGAAACGAATCCCCATCATGTCAAAGATCTCGCGTTCATGCCAATCAGCAGTTTCCCACAAATGTGAGACGGTATGGACTTCGAGGTTATCCTCGGAGACCTTGGTCTTGAGCCGCAGATGGATGTTGTCCGTTAAAGAATAAAGCTCATACACGACCTCGAACCGGGGCTCTTCTCCCATATGATCGACACTCGATACGTCGACCAGGAAATTAAAGCCAAGCTCATCCCGACAAGCTTTGCAGGTGGCTTCAATCTCTCCCAGCGGCACCGAAAGAGAAATCTCGTCCCGAAATTCGGTTTGGGGGAGCTGCGGGAAACGAGCTTTTACCTTTTGAGCGAGATCGGCGGAAGTCATGAAACGGTTTCCACTAAAGCTCGCTTTTGATCACCGAGCGCGTGTTCGCGGTCGATCTTGTGCTGCAGTTTCATCAAACCTTCGAGAAGCGCTTCCGGACGGGGCGGGCAACCGCTGATATAAACGTCGACCGGTAAAAGATGGTCGATTCCTTGGAGGACCGCATAGCTCCGGTACATACCACCGGAAGAAGCACAGGCGCCCATGGCGATCACCCATTTTGGCTCGGGCATTTGATCGTAAATTCGTTTGACGGCCAGGGCCATCTTGTAGGTGACGGTGCCGGCAACAATCATGACGTCCGACTGTCTCGGCGAGAACCGCATGACCTCAGCTCCGAACCTGGCGATATCGAATCGCGCGGACGCAGCGGCCATCAGCTCGATGGCACAACACGCCAATCCCATCGGCATTGGCCAAAGTGAGTTTTTGCGCATCCAATTAATACAGGCATCGAGTCGCGAAAAGATGATGTTGCCTTCGATTTTGGAATCGTATGCGGCAGGCGCCGTAGTGACCATAGAATCACAGTATGATCGTGGTCATCAGGAGCAAGTGAAATATTTCACGAGGCGCGGGGCGAAACGGCGAATGGGCGAATGCGGCGAATGGGCGAATGCCGCGTTATGTGCTGATCGAAGCTGCACGCCGGTAGGGCGAAAAACTCGGCGCGCCGATGGTGTCTTTTCATGTTGAGGCTGATCGCGCCGGTTTTGAGCCGTCGTTCTCCGCGAGCCACCTTTCGAAAATGGAACCGAGCGCGGATAAACGGCCAGACGCAAACGACGTCACGCGCAAGGAAACGGCTCAAAACCGGCGCGGAGCAGGCTCAAGCAGCAACCATACGCCGCGCGCGCCGAGTTTTTCGCCCTACCGATCGCATTCGCCCATTCGCCCCATCGCCGTTTCGCCCATTCGCCGTATCGCCGATTCGCGGTGTCGCCTTTACTCCGTCCCACCTTGTTTCTGTTTTTGTTTTTGGAGATCGACGAAGGTCTTTAGCGCGTCCGGGGCTGCATCGGTCACCGCCCACATGGTCAGACCGTTGGCTTCCCAGCCGTAGACGTTGAATCCTTCTTTTTGCAAAGTGGTATCGGGGAAAGGCGTGGAATCGGTCTTTGGCCAGGCGAACAGATTAATATAGTGTTGATGATGCTGGAAGACGACCGCCGCTATTTCTTGATTCCCGAGAAAGTCTAGTCTGCCGCCGAGCAGTTTAAATCCCTGGTCGCTTAGGTCATAAACCGGAGGTGAAAAGCTCAGTTTTCCGGCGAACCAAGGCTTTACGGTGTGTTGATCGGTCGAAACCACGTCAATCAAATGATCGGGTAGGAGCGAGCGCATGTGATCGGATACAAGCTGCGCTGTGACCGTGGCTAAGACGCTGTTGGACGACCGGTTTTCGGTCAGGAAGAAATTGGACCCTAACCATACGGCGACGACAGCCGCCGCACCAGCCAAGCTCGGTAATAGCCAATTAGGTAATTGGAATGCCGGCACGCGCCAGGTGCGCTGATGAGTAGGGGAGGCATGTTTGAATAATGCGCCCTGGATTTGATCGCGAAGATCGTTCGGCGGAGCAAACCGCACCTCAGGTTTTTGGAGAGCTTGGCGGACGGCCAGCCGAGCGGCGTACGCCTCCTCGCAGGCTGGGCATTGTTCAAGATGTTGTTGAACTTTCTGGGCTTCGGTCAGCCCGAGCTCATTGTCGAAGAAGGGATCGAGCTGCTGGTGAAGTTCGTCGCAGGTCATACTAGGTCTTTTTCCCTCATTTGCTTAAGCGCCTCGGCAAGTTGCTGGCGGCCGCGTGCTAGTCGCGACATGACGGTGCCGATCGGGACCTGCGTTATTTCTGAAATCTCGCGATAGGAAAGTTCTTCCATCTCCCTTAGCACCAGAACCGTACGAAAGTCTTCCGGTAGACTCGCTAGTGCGGAACGCACGGCCTCGACCTCCGATTTCACCTGCAGCTGGTTTTCAGGTGAACTGTCATCGGGAATATTTTCGAGCTCTTCGTCGGAAGAATGCACTTTTCGTTTCTTAAGATTGTCGTAGCAAACATTGCGAACAATGCGGAGTAGCCACGCTCGGCCCGTGTCGCCGCGTACTCCGCTGAAAAACTTAAACGCGCGCAGGTACGCCTCCTGTACCATGTCGCGGGCGTCCTGTTCGTTCTGCATCAACCAGCGCGCGAGGTTATAGGCGTCGCTCATCAATGGCAACATCTCGCCCTCAAAGCGTGTCAGCTTCTCCTCTTCGTTCATCGGTGCGCGACCGAGGCTATCACAAAGGAATACCGGGGCGGGAGTGAATTTATTCCCTCCATAGGGGGGCGAGGCTCCCGAATGGCTCTATTGTTTTAACGAAGCCGCGGGCGTGATTGATTTTAACGTTTTGCTACACCGGAATCCGTGCCGAGCCGCGGGTATTTAGTTCGGCCGCAGACCAGCGTACCATTTTGACGATTCTCGCCGCCATTTCTCGAACGCCTAACCAACCGTCGCTGCAACGCTCAGACCCGCGGCTCGGCGCGTCCATCGGCCTAAGATGACCAGGTGACGCCAGAACCCTGAGGCCTTCGCAGGCGTCAGTAGGCCGTTCAGGAGCCTCGCCCCACCAGATCCTTGGGAATAAATCGCATCGCCGGCCGGTATTCACCGCTAAACAGACAAGAACTAACTATGTCAGACCATATACACGAGAATTTGAACGATGACGGCGTCGATCGGCGCGGCTTTTTGAAATGCATGGCTTGGGCTGGTACCGGCCTGGTATTTACCATGAGCGCTGGGATCGCCAGATCGCGGATACTGTTAGCACCTGCTTCTGATCAAGGCGCCGGTGCGGGGACGGATTTTACGTTTGTCCAGATCAGCGACAGCCACATCGGCTTCAACAAAGATGCGAATAATAACGTCATCGGGACTTTGCAGGAAGCGATTAACCGAATTAAGGCCCTTCCTACTAAGCCGGATTTGATTATCCACACCGGCGATCTAACCCATCTGGCCGAGGCCGATGAATTCGATACGGTTGACCAGGCGTTGAAGGGCACCGGGGTCAGCGATATCTTCTATGTTCCGGGAGAACACGACGTTCTCAGCGATAACGGAGAACAATACCGGAACCGTTTCGCGAAGGGGACAAATGGCGATGGTTGGTACAGTTTCACGCACCGCGGCGTCCATTTTGTCGGCCTGGTTAACGTGATGGGTAAAGCGGAGGCTGGGCTAGGTTCACTAGGTCAAGACCAACTCACTTGGCTCGACAAGGACCTGAGCAGTTTGTCCACTTCCACACCGATTATCGTATTTGCCCATGTGCCGCTTTGGGAGGTTTACCCACAATGGGGTTGGGGGACTCAAGATGGAGCACAGGCGCTAGCGCTATTGAAGCGGTTCGGTTCGGTGTCAGTGCTCAACGGTCACATCCACCAAATTGTTCAGAAGGTCGAAGGGAACATCACCTTCCACACCGCTATGTCGACTGCTTTTCCGCAACCTGCTCCTGGAACCGCGCCGAAGGCAGGTCCGATGAAGGTCCCGGCGGACCAACTCAAAAAAGTTCTGGGTATTACCACGGTGAATTACCTCGAGACGCCGCATTCTTTGGCGGTGATCGATAAGCCCCTGATAGGGTAGGAACCCAGCAATAATTCGTCCTCGTACTTGTCGTCCCGACTTCGCTAACAGATCGAGCTAACAACCGAAAAAGAGAAAGGCTACGTCGGGCAGGCCGTCCTCGTCCTCGGTTTGCTAGTGTAGCAATGAGGTGATGCACCGCTAACTGCATATCTGGCAAATTGTGGATGTCGGGAAGAAAACCGCTCTGGAGGACGAGGACGAAAAAACGCGCCTACACGAGCAAACGATTTTCTCACTAGTTCAGAAATGGAACTATTCTTGGCTGCTAACATTTGGGAGATGATGCACGGGGGGAGTACACATCTTCCAATTGCGCTGATGTTG
>JAFAHI010000469.1 GCA_019237325.1 Verrucomicrobiota bacterium
GCTTTGTTGGCCGCCGTTAAGTCCCGGCAACTTCATGGCGCCGGTCTGGACACGTTCGAGATGGAGCCACTTCCGGCGGACTCTCCGCTACTTTCTGAGCCGCGGATCGTTTTCAGCCCTCATTCCGCCGCTATGACTGAAACTTCGCTGATTGCGATGTCCGTAATGACGGCGAAAAATGTTCTCGCGGGTTTAGACGGAACGCTGGATCCGGAGCTGGTGGTGAATAAAAGCGTTCTAAAGAGCGAGCGATAATATTCGGAGCCTACGATGAACCATGACGCCTTTCTGAAAATCGTCCGGCCTTTGCTGGAGTGTCCAACCGCTCCGATGTTCGAGAGTGCCGTCAGGGAGGAGATCAAGCGGCAACTCAGCGATATCGAGGGTTTAAAATTGCAGGTCGATCCTCATGGTAACCTCATTGCCTGGAGCGGCAGCGGACAACCTAAAAATGTATTCGTTGCTCATATGGATCATCCGGGGTGGCAGTTGCGCCCCAGCCGTCGCTTTCTTGGTGGTGTTCCTGAAAACCTTCAAGACAAAGGGCAGGTGCAGGAATTCGGCGAGTTTGGGATGTGGGATTTGCCGGCGTTAAGATTAGACGGAGATAGACTTTATTCTCGTGCTTGCGACGATTTGATCGGTTGCGCGACGGTCATCGCCACGTTGCGGACATTGTCCGAAAGAAATTTCGACAGATCGGTAGCGGGTGTTTTCACGCGGGCCGAAGAGGTGGGTTTTATCGGCGCTATTCATCTGGCGAGGTCCCAAGTTCTTCCGCCGGATGCGACCGTTATTTCCCTTGAGACTAGTAAAGAAATTCCTCCCGCCAAAATGGGAGAAGGACCGATCATTCGGGTCGGTGATCGGACCTCGATTTTCGATCCGCAAACGACGGATATTTTTGTTGAGGTCGCTAAAAAAGAAAAACTCGCGTTTCAACGCTGTTTGATGCCGGGTGGAACTTGCGAGGCGACTGCATTTCAGCTTTATGGATATCGGTCTGCTGCGCTTTGTATTGCCCTCGGCAATTACCACAACTGTACACCGGACGGGCGGATCGATACCGAGTTTATTGATCTTGGAGATCTCGAAGGATTGATCGCATTATGCATCGCGATCGCGAAAGCCGAAGAAACCGGGGAGAGCGCGCGCGAAACACTGCGAACGCGCTTAGAAGCGCGATTGGAAGAGTATCCATTGGGGTAAGGGAGCACACCCGTCTGGAGGGAAGCCGCTTCATAAGGTGGCAGCTCTGTAGTGCGGCAGCAGGCGGCTCCCGGAAGCGTCTGCAGGTGTGACCATCGCCCAGCGCCTGGAGGGGAGCCGCTTTATAACGTGGCTAACTCTGTAGCGTGGCAGCAGGCGGCTCCCGGGAACGTCTCCAGGTGTCACCATGGCCGCGCGCGTACTCCGTTTGTGATCTTCGTTCCATTGACCGGAATATCGTGACGAATACGACCAGAAGTGGCTGTATGTGCGGAACAATCCGGTTCGTCATGGATTGGTCGAGAATTCGGACGACAGGCCGTTTCAAGGTCGATAAACATTCTGTCCTGATATAAGAGGTTCAAACGCCGTGGGCGATGGCAGCGCGTGGAGACGTTTCCGGGAGCCGCCTGCTGCCGGGCTGCAGAGCTAGCCATATTGCAAAGCGGCTCCCCTCCAAGCGCTGGGCAATGGTGACACCTGCAGACGTTTCCGGCAGCCGCCTGCTGCCGCGCTGCAGAGCTAGCCATATTGCAAAGCGGCTCCCCTCCAAATGCTGGGCGATGGTGACACCTGCAGACGTTTCCGGGAGCCGCCTGCTGCCACGGTACAGAGCTGGCCATATTGCAAAGCGGCTCCCCTCCAGGCCTGGGCAATGGTGACACCTGCAGACGTTTCCGGGAGCCGCCTGCTGCCACGCTACAGAGCTAGCCATATTGCAAAGCGGCTCCCCTCCAGGCGTTCAACCTCCGATCTCGCTCGGGGACGTCACCAATCACCAATCACGTCTCACGTCTCACTTCTCACGTTCGAGAGCGGCGCTGCTACCTCTTCCAGGCTCCGGCGCTCAGCGTTGACTCCCAGGAACAACTCGGCGATGGCGGCTCCGATCATTAACAATGCGGCGATCAGATATCCGAGGAATAACGCGCCACGCGAGCCCGTCTGGATCAGCATACCAAAAAGGGTTGGGGCGATCATACCTCCGCAAAGAGTCCCGGTAGCATAAAACAGAGCCAGAGCTAAGCCACGGATCTCGAGAGGAAAGATTTCGCTGGTTGTAAGATAGGCGGAACTAGCCGCACAGGATGCAACGAAGAAAATCGCGATCCAAGCAAGCGTCTGCGTTTGGGCGTTAAGGAAGCTTGCCTGAAACAATGCTCCGGTGATTGCAAGGAGTACGCCGGCGCCTGCATAAGTCAGAACAATCATTGGCTTACGACCTACCTTATCGAAAAGAGGCCCTAAAACCAGCGGTCCAAGAACGTTCCCAAAAGCAAAAGGAATCAGATAAAGAGCGGTGGCTTCGGGAGCGATTTTATAGAACCGCACTAAGACCAGCGAATAGGTAAAGAAGATTGCATTGAAGAAAAACGCCTGAGCAATCATCAGTACAAAGCCCAGACACGAACGGGCCCGGTGCCGGTGAAAGACGGTGTCCCAGATTTCATTCAAAGGCGTGTGAGTGCGTACTCGAATCGCCATCTTTTTCAAAGGCGAACTTGCGCGCGGTTTATCGGCATCAATCTTTTCTTCGATCCCTTTAATGATCGCATCGGCATCTTGTTTGCGTCCATGGATCGTAAGCCAACGCGGGCTTTCCGGAACCCAATGTCGAAAGATCAAAATGATCGTTCCCAGCAAAGCTCCCAAGAGAAAGACGGCTCGCCAGCCCGCTGCGACCGGGATGAAAACGGGATTAAGCAGGACGTAGGTGCCGGCCGCGCCGACTCCGGCGCCGATCCAGTAGGTTGCGTTGATGGTAATATCGACTCGCCCTCGAATGCGTGCGGGAATCAACTCGTCAATGGCAGAATTGATGGCCGCATATTCACCACCGATCCCAGATCCCGTTAAAAATCGGAACGATGCATAACTAATAAAATTCCAAGAGGAAGCGGTTAATGCGGTGCCAATGAGGTAAACCAGGAGCGTGATGGAGAACAACTTCTTTCTGCCAAACCGATCGGTTAGGAACCCGAAGAGGAGAGCGCCAAAAACATTCCCAGCCAAATAAAAGGTCGCGCTCATACCGACTTGCGAGTCAGTCAAGCTCAACGCCTCCGGCTTTTGTAAAACACCGCTAATGGAGCCGGCGAGTGTAACCTCTAACCCATCGAGGATCCAGGTCACTCCCAAAGCAACTACAACAAACCAATGCCAGCGCGACCAAGGCAATGCATCTAGACGCGCGGGAATATCAGTCTCAACGACTTCACCCATAAAAACGCCGTCAGCGCCGGGATCGCCGGGATCGTCGGGAACGAGAACCGGTCAGCGCCGACAACCATCAAGAACGGGACCATTGCCCGCGAATGACGAATCACTGACTACTGATTACTGCCCTTCACCTCTCATGGCTATCGTTGCGCCGAACTCTTGCCGGATTGCTGCTGTATCGATTGGATATGGCTTAGGTGCTGCTGAATAACGGGCAATGTCTGATCCACATAAGACTTTAGTTGTGAGTCCTTTACCTTCCCGGATTCTGTCTCATACTCTTTGGCGTCTTTTTGGTGGTCTTCGACCATGGCGTGAATGTAGGTTTTGTCGAATGCGGCTCCGGAAAGGCTAGAGAGCTTGTCGTACAACGCCTTAGGCTCACCGGTTAGTTTTGTTGGCCATTGAACACCATTCGAGTCCGCGATCGGCTTAAGGTTGTCATTCGCTTTCGAATGATCAGTTACCATTTGTTCGCCAAACGCTTTAACATCGGCGTTGTGGGACTTCTGGGAGGCCAATTTTCCCAGCTCGACTTCGGCAAAATTACCTTTTGCCGCTTTCGTTACGAAGGTCTTCTCTGCTGTCGTTAATTTTTGCGCGTAAGCACCTGTAACGAACGCCAGGAGGAACGGAAATGCGAGTAATACAGCTTTTTTCATAAATGTACTTCTATGTTTGATCGCCCCGGGGAGGATGTTGGCCGTATTTCTGGGCAGGTTTTCATTTCGATAGGTGAAAGGTGAAAGGTCATTGGTCGCGTTGCCCAGCGAGATCGGAGGGTAACGCCTGGAGGGGAGCCGCTCCAAACCGTTGCGAAACCCATGGCGAGTTTCTCCTTATCGCGCGAAAATGGCCAAACTGTTAGATAACAGGCGGCTCCCGGAAACTACCCAGCGCGTGCCATCGCCCTTTGGTACCCAAAAACCGTACAAGATACCGACAGTACGTGGCACGCGACGAGACGTTCTCGGGAGCCGCTTGCTATGGAACCTTTAAGTACGTGCTGGAGTTTTTCGCGTGATTTATGCGGTTGGATTTGAGATCGGTTTGTAGCGGCTCCCCTCCAGGCGTTTCGGCTTCGATCTCGCTCGATGACGCGACCAATCACCAATCACCAATCACTCCTCCCGTCCCGGCTTCGACCTTGGATTAGCAAGACTTCTCACGACGGCTAACAACTCCGAGGGTTCGACTGGCTTCGGTAAATGATTCTGAAAACCGGCCCGCATTGCCTCCATACGGTCTTGTAAACGCGCGTAAGCAGTCAAAGCGACGGCTGCGACTTCGCTTTTCTCGCGGTCACCTAGTCGTCGAACGTCGCGGATGAACGAGTACCCGTCCACCTCAGGCATTCCAATATCACAGATCACAACATCAACGGGTAGTCGGGAAAGTTTGTCCAATCCTTCTCGCGCCGAACCAGCCAGGTAAGCCGTTGCCCCAGCTGCTTCTAGCATTATTCTTAGCAGGCTGCGAGCGTCCGCATCGTCATCAATCGCCAACACCCGTATGCCCTCTAACGAGATATCAGGAGCAACCGGCCGTTCGCCTGTCCTGGACTTAGGATGTTCCCGCTCCCCCTCATCTGGCGGTGGATGAAACACCGTTAACGGCAAAGTAACGATGAAAGTCGCTCCTTTTCCAATCCCCCCGCTTTTTGCGCGTACGCTGCCACCGTGCAATTCGACCAGGCTTCTGACGATAGCTAAGCCCAAACCAAGGCCGCCGTGGCGCCGGGTCGTGGAGGGATCCGCTTGTTGAAATCGGTTGAAAATATAGGGCAAGAAATCCGGTGAAATTCCTTCCCCTGTATCGATAATGCTCACATCAACGTGTGAGTTTATCCGTTGTAACAAAATCTGAACACGTCCCCCCTTTGGGGTAAACTTGATGGCATTATTGAGAAGGTTCCAAAAAACCTGTTGTAACCGGCTGGGATCACCCAAGACGGCGCCGTTGAGAGGATCAATGAGGGTTTGGAGGCGGACACCCTTTGCGGAAGCACCGGCGCGTATAGTGTCGATCGCTTCGAGCACAATTGCCGGTAAATCGAGCGGCTGAACCTCTAGGCGTACCTTCCCGGAAATGATGCGGCTCATATCCAGCAAATCGTCGATGATCTGAGCCTGAACTCGAGCATTGCGATCGATAGCATCAAGACCCTGGATTATTTCCTGGTCCGGATGTTCTCGCCCTCGGAGAATCGTAGACCACCCCAACACCGCATTGAGCGGCGTGCGCAGCTCATGACTTAGGGTGGCCAGAAACTCATCTTTCATCCGGCTCGCTCGTTCAGCTTCCGCCCGGGCTAGCCGCTCACTCTCTAGTAGCCGCGCTTTCTCAGCATTAGCCGCTTCCGCGGTTTTTCGCGCTTCCGTTAGAGCCGCTTCCGCCAGCTTTCGATCGGTAATATTTCGGGCAATCTTGGAAGCGCCTATTACGTTACCGGAAGCATCTTTAATCGGGGAAATGGTTAGAGAAACGTGTAGGTGCCGGCCCTCTTTCGTTACGCGGATCGTCTCGAAATGATCGACGTGTTCACCTCGTCTTAAACGGGCGAGAATTTCATCTTCTTCTTGCTGATTATCTGCTGGAATGAGCCTCTTAACCGAGGTCCCAATCATCTCCTCTGCCGTATAACCGAAAATCTTCTTGGCGCCTTGATTCCAGCTGGTAATGATGCTGTTTAGATCCTTGCCAATAATGGCGTCGTCCGAGTTATCCACGATGGCGGCTAACCTTCGGGAGACTAAGTCCGCCTCATTACGCGCGGTTACATCTCGGAAACTCCAGACTCTCCCCGCAGAGACACCTTCGATTGAGATGGGCTCGGAATATCGCTCGATCTGCCGCCCGTCCGCTAATTCAATCAGATCAGCACTTTTTTCGGCCGTGGTCTCAATTTCAGTAACGCGGCTCAAATAGTCTTCCGGCCACCTCAGCTGCCGAGCGATACAGGCACGAACTTTTGCCACATCACGCAGAGAGATCAGGTCTTCCGGGACGGCCCACAGTTCCAGAAACTTATTATTCCAGCTTATGATCTTACCCGTTTGGTCGACTGCCAAAACGCCGTCAGCGGTCGCCTCCAGAGTAGCGCGCGTAATCGCCAAGGCGTAGGTGATCTCCTTGGCGCCTTCCTTGGAATTTCTGCCGGGCATCGCTTGAATAGATTCGGTCCGCTCGAACGTTCGGTGAGCTTTCTCGGAGATCCTCGTCATTTCGTCCCTCCGAGCAACGCGAAACCTCTCTTAAGAAAAACGTCCTTTGCCATGACGCAATGAGATTTTACTGGTCCGGCCGAGGCGCCTTTCTCGCGGCCGCGGGCGCTCTACGGCTCCTTCCATTTAGCTTCCACCCGGAGCCGCGGCGCCGACTAGTTCCTTGGCCTTAACCGCTGGTAGCCGAATAATTTGTTCCCGACATGGTCGTGATGGACGCTCTGACCTGAGCATAACTGGCTTAGGCATTCCAGTCTCAAGCGCTTCCTCGATGGCGTGCAAAACTCGGATATCCGCTAATCCTTCTTCCCCATCCGGTTCGGGGTGTCGATCCTCAAGTATACATTCAGAGAAATACTTCGTTTCAGCGCCGAACTGGTCCGTTTTAGCGAATGTTTTTTCGCTGACCTCCCTTCCAATAGTGAGCCTATGACGAAGCGGATCAGTGAAACCAAACCCAGGATTAACCTCAAGATCTCCACGCGTTCCGAATACTCGATAGGTGTCGATCGGATTCGCGCCGTAACTGACCGTGAAAGTCGCGAGCCTTTCGTCGGGGAATCGCATCGACACCGTGAACATTTCATCGATCTCATCGAAACGACGCTCTTCTTTGCGTGCGGAAAAGCCGAATACCTCCAGTGGCTCAGTGCGGAAAAGATGGCGAGCCGCGTTAATGGGATAGGGACCCATATCGGGCAGCGGGTTAGCCCAGAACCGGGCTTTGGCCCGGCTATTATCTTCCGCGAGCTGTTGGGTAAAGACACTGTTGAAGAACCGTGGATCTCCGATCATCCCGGATTGCACCGTTTCGATCGCTTCGATGCTGGCTTCATCGAAATGGAGACGATAGGCGATCATTAATTTGGCTCCGGTGCGGCCGGCGGCTTCGATCATTTCCCGACATTCGTCTTCCGTTCGCGCCATGGGTTTCTCGCACAAGACATGGATTCCCGCATTCAAGGCCGCTACGGCGTAATCTCGATGCATAGAATTCGGGACAGCCAGATAAATGGCATCGACCGCGCCTGACTCGAGCATTTTCGGGTAATCATCGTAGTCATATAAGCGAGCAATTGCGTAACGCTTCGCTAACTCCTTCGCTTTGGTTCGGTCACCGGTAACCAATGCCGTCATTACGGAATTTCCTGTATGCTCAACCCCGGGCATAAAATCTTCCTGCGAAATCCAGCCAGCTCCAACCACCGCATAACGGACTTTTTGTCCATTGGGATGCTCCCGAGATTCGTTCTGCAGGCTCATACGGTTACATTTCGCCTGTGGAGAACGCTGAGGTTCTATCGGCTCGCCCGCCATAGCTTTAGCGACGGCTGGCTACAACCGATTGAGTTAGCAAAATCGATATAGATATAGATACGGGACGCAATGCTGAGCCGGCGGGAGAACCGGCCGGCGAAGCGTTCCCCAACGTGCCAGGAGGACGCTTATGCTCATTTTTGGCAACTCACAAAAGTACCCGGACGATTCTGAAGAATCCTTTATCATCGAAAACCTGTCAGCGTACTGCATCCTCTGGTTGGACCGGCAGAGCGAAGCGCTTGGTGAAACCAGGACGATGATCTTGGAAAAGATCTTGACGGAGTGGTTTGCGATGCACGTTCAAGATGTTCCGAAGAACCTTGATGCATACATCACCGAGATTGCGAGGGATGCGGTGTCCGAGTTCATCGTTCGCCACCAGGAAGAATTTTTACCGGTAAACGGAGAGAGCGGAGTGGCTGAGTGATGGTAGGGCGAGGCTCCCGAAAGAGCTGAAACCGACACCGGAGGGTGCGAAGTTTCCGCCGCTCTCTAAAAAAGCAAGGCCTAACCGCCTGCCGAGCCGCGGGCTTAGGATGTGCCACCTCTCCATCCCGAATGTCATGCCACACCCAACGTACGGCTCGGCACGTCAATCGGCCTGGCAAACGATAGAGCATCAGAACCCAACCTACCTTTACGGTCGCGTTTAAGTCTTTTGGGAGCCTCGCTCTACCTGCATCCATATACACCCCACCCAGCTCTCGCCATGCGTCCGATCACCCGGCCCGTCTTAACCGTCGAAACCACCACGCTGCTCTACCTTTTCTTTGGTGCGGCCGGGGCGTGGTTGTTAATGAAAAGCATACGGCGGATCTATAAAGGACGGCTGGAAGCAATCGATAACGCCATGCTCCGAGCTTTACGGCGCCCGGACAATCTTTCTATCCCGATTGGCCCGAAATGGATGCCTCAAGCCGCGAAAGATGTAACGGCACTTGGGTCCGGCACCAATCTCACCATCGCGACAGGTATCCTGGCTGGGTTCCTTTGCTTAAACCGCCGGTTTCGCGCGACTGGTTTTCTCGTCAGTTCATTGGGAAGCGGATTGCTTCTTTGCCAGTCCTTGAAAGGGTTCTTCGCTCGGCGCCGTCCAACGGTCGTCCCTCATCTGGTGGATTTTGATCCGGCTAGTTTTCCTAGCGGTCATTCGATGGGCGCAGCACTGGTTTATCTAACTTCAGGCGGCATTATTTCCCGCCAAGTCACAGGTTCCTTGGCCAAGACCTATTTCTTGTCGATGGCGTTAGTACTGGCGGTCATTGTAGGCGTTAGCCGAGTGTACCTTGGGGTCCATTATCCGAGCGACGTTTTGGCCGGTTGGGCTGCAGGTTCATTGTGGTCCAGTCTATGCGCCCAGGCCGCTCGCTGGCTCCAACATCAGGGTGGCGTTGAGGCTCCGATGGAGACGGGGGAGTGAGAGGTGAAAAGTGATTGGGGATTGGTCGCGGTGGCATGACAGCGCGCCGTACGGCTAGCAACGCATAGGACTCATGAGGCAAATGGGGCCAATTATGAAATCCACATAGGTCCTATAAGTCCCACCGGTCCCATCCGATCCCACCGCCTGACACGTGGAATAACCTAGCACCTGCTACGCTGCACGCAGGCTGCTAGCTCCTCTGCTGATTACTGTCCCACTGATTACCGATTACTTCTTCTCACGCGTCGAGGCAGGGCGGAGGCCGGAACATTTGTGGGGTACTCCGATGCGGAATTCATCTTCCTGGCGGATGCTGCCTTTGCCTCGCGCTGTGACCGCGTGGCTCTGTGGGCGTCTTGCAGGTTCTGCTCCAACAATTCGACCGTTTCCTTGAGCTCATGGACGATGGCGCGCAGCTGCTCTTGTAGCTGTTGCGATTCACTAAGCTCATCCATAAACGAATAGGAATCGACCCCGGAAGGTTTGGAACCGAGCTTGCCGGACGCCTTTTTCACATCTGACAGTTCGCCGGTGCAGCCGGGAACGGATTTCGCCGGTTCGCAGAGAGCACGTCGAATTAAACCCGGTTGTTCTGTGGGTATATCTTCGGTGCCTTCGCGGCCTTGTTGTGAACCATTTTGTTTTTGCCCCTTGTTTAGGCTCGTTGTGTGTTCCCTCAAAAATCCTGCCGCATCTCCAAGTAATGAATCGCACCCACCGGTGACAACACGCTGGAGTAGAGTGCAAAGCCCTTCACTTCAAACAGACCTAAGTCCGCTTCCGCAAATCGACGGATAAATGGCTGGAGCGCTTGTTGGGAAATTCCTTTCGCGCGCCCGACCGTGATATGCGGATGAAACGGCTTAAGATCGGGTTCGAGACCAGCCCGAAAAATCGCATCCTGAATGCGCCGGTGCAATGTGAAGAGGTGAGGATGCCCTTTCCCTACACCCGCCCAGACGATTGAGGGCTGGCCGCGCACGCTGAAAACGCCGAGCCCGTATACCGGCAGAAAAAACGGCGGCACGCGCACTTTCTGGAATGCCTCGCGCAACTGGTCTTCTGCCGGGGAGTCCACGTTACCGAGGAAGCTAAGCGTTAAATGAAACTGTTCGGCAGGAAGCCACCGCAGTCCGGATAAATGAGGGTCGAGTGAGTGCAGCGTCGTCTTGCAGCTGGCTGGGAGTTCCACACCAACGAAGAGTCGTTTGGATGGCAGCATGAAGTAAGGATAGTCCGGGATGAAGTGATAGGGCGAGGGGAGAGATGGAGTGATGGCAGCCCGTGGAGCGCTGCCTTCCCGCAGCCGCGGGACGAGGCCGAACCGGTCGTGACCCGATGGAGGGGAGCCGCTTTTGACCGTTGGCCCGTTTGCACGCATGTTCTTAAAACCCCGCGTTTATCAGATGGGTGTGTGCGAGCAGGCGGCTCCCGCGAACGTTTCGTGATGTCCCACAACCCACCGCGATTCACTTCGTTTCCTAACAATACAACGCGATCAGGCCGAACCGCATCGTGGGACGTTTCCGGGGGCCGCCTGCTAGACAACTTCCCAGAATACGACGGTTGTTTGCGTGATCGTCTTAGGTTACGGGCAACGGTCAAAAGCGGCTCCCCTCCAGGGTTCCGACCGAGTCGGCCTCGCAAAGCGAGGAAACGCTCCACGGGTCGCGACCGCCTTTGGCCGAACTCCGAACGGAAGCGGCTCTGCTCCAGTGCCTCTTGCATTGACGTAACGGTCTAAATTCTTATATTTTTTTGTCTTTGTGTCTTCCCGTCACTTTGGCTGGCTAGATTCTGCGGAAGATGAGTAATAATCCCGGAACAAACGATGGTAAAATGCCGCGGGCTGCGTCTGAGTCTGATGCACCCTCGCGGGTAGTTGGGATCGGCGCTTCGGCAGGCGGATTGGAAGCGGTTTCTGAACTCCTGAGACATCTTCCGAGCAACACCGGAATGGCGTTCGTATTTATCCAGCATCTCGAGCCGCGACAGACCAGCCGGTTAACCGACATTCTCTCTCGAATCACGGACATGACGGTAGAGGTTGCTACTGAGCGGCTCCGGATGAAACGAAACCATATCTATGTCATGCCGCCTGGCGCAGATATCACTTTGTCGGATGGCCTGCTCATCCTGGAACGGCGAACGGAGAGTGCCGGCCGGCATTTACCGATTGACTACTTTTTTCATTCGTTAGCCAAAGAACAGGGGAGCAAGGCGGTCGCCGTCATCCTTTCCGGCATGGGTCACGATGGTTCGGCTGGACTCAAATCGATCAAGGAACAAGGAGGAACGACTTTTGCCCAAGACGAACCGTCGGCTCAGCATGGATCAATGCCGGCATCCGCAATCGATTCCGGCTATGTCGACATTGTGACAACGCCGCGCAAAATTGCCATCGAGCTAGTCCGCATAGCTCAAGATCGACCAGCAAAGCCATCGAAGAGGCGAACCGTAGCCGAGAATGGGTTGAAAAACATCTTTGGTCTGCTCCGTTCACGAACTGAAGTCGATTTCAGCCAGTATCGAAAGACGACCGTCCGGCGGCGGATCCAGCGCCGGATGGTGGTCCATAGGATCGATGACGTGGATGATTATTTCACGTTTCTCAAGCGGAATACCGAAGAGGTTGACGCTCTGTTCCGCGAAATGCTGATCCACGTGACCGGATTTTTCCGCGAGCCGGAGACATTCGATGTGCTGCAAACGGCCGTTTTACCACGACTGTTGGAAAAGAGGGGACAGAACGATCCGATTCGGATTTGGCTACCCGGATGTTCGACAGGCGAAGAAGCCTATTCTCTGGCGATCATCGTGACTGAATTTTTCGATAACCATTCCGAATCGCCTGCTATCCAGATATTTGCTACTGATGTTAGTGATCGGGTTTTGGAGATAGCGCGAAAAGGCGTCTTCGACGCGAATATCGAGTCAGCAATCACAAAAGACCGGCTACGACGCTTTTTTTCGAAGAACGAGCGTGGTTACCAGATTAACAAACAGATCCGTGATCTATGCGTTTTTGCCCGGCAGAATGTTCTGCGGGATCCGCCATTTTCGCGCTTGGACTTAATTAGCTGCCGCAATGTCCTCATCTATTTTGAGACGGCTGCCCAAAAGAAGTTAATTCCGTTCTTTCATTATGCATTAAAACCGGGGGGATTCCTGTTGTTGGGTGGTGCTGAAACCGTCGGCAACTTTAGCGATCTTTTCGAAGCGGTTGATTCCAAGACCAAGCTGTTCGCCAAGCGATCCGTTCAGAGCCCACCGTTGTCGAGTATGGAGGTAGAGATTCCCGGCCCCAAAGAGCAGGCCTTAAGGGATTCCGCGGTGCAAACCGCTTTGATGCAACCCGATATCCGTAGGGAAGTCGACCGTACATTGATGGATAGATATTGTCCACCGACCATTGTCGTGGATAACGCGATGAAAATTATCCAGTTCCGCGGCAATGTTGCTCCCTTCCTCGACCCGGAGCCTGGTGAAGCAAGTCTCGACCTTTTCCGCATGTTGAAGTCGAGCCTCGAGATGCCGCTGCGTTCAACGATTAACGATGCGAAAAAAACTATCGCGCCCGTGCGCAAGGAAGGCATCTTATTCCAAAGCGGTAGCGGGCAAGCCACTTTTCTGAGTCTGGAAGTGGTTCCGATGGGCGGGTCTGCTCTACGCGAACGTTGCTTTCTTTTACTATTCGAAGACAGCAGAGTGGCGGTTACCGATGCAACCGCCCTTAAAGGAAAGCGGGGACGCCGCAATCTACAAGACGCCCGGGTATCACAGCTTGAACAGGAGCTGGCTACCACGCGGGAACATCTGCAAACGCTGATTGAAGAACAGGAATCGACTAACGAAGAACTCCGTTCTGCCAACGAAGAGATCCAGTCTAGCAATGAAGAGCTGCAGAGCACGAACGAAGAGTTGGAGACAGCCAAAGAAGAACTTCAGTCTACGAATGAAGAGCTGATTACGCTCAACGAAGAATTAAAGAGCGGTAATTTGGAGCTCACTGAAGTTAATAACGATCTTACGAATCTTCTCAAAAGTGTGAATATCCCGATCGTGATGGTAGATCGAGGATTGCATATCAGGCGGTTTACTCCGGTTGCTCAAAGAACTTTGAAGCTGATTCCTGCGGACGTCGGACGATCGATTACCGATCTTCGCGCGGACGTCGAGGTTCCTCAACTTGAGTCGCTTATTTCGGAGGTCATGGATACGTTATCGTCGCGCGAAGTGGAGGTGCGGGACCGCAAAGGGCACTGGTATAACCTTCAGATCCGGCCATACGAGACATCGGACAATAAGATCACGGGCGCGGTCATGATCTTGTTCGACGTCAATTCGGCGAAACTAGAGGCGGAACGGAGTAAAACGATGGCGAACTATGCGGAGGCATTTCTTGAAACGGTCCGCAGCTCGCTCGTCGTACTCGATAGTAACCTGCGGATCAAAAGAGCGACCACCCATTTTCATGATGCCTTTCGGTTGCTCCCGAAAGAGACAGAAGGTGTTTCTATATTCGAAGTCGGGCACCGGCAGTGGGACTTTCCGGAATTTCATGCCCTGTTGGAAGAGAGACTTCCTCAGCAGTCGCGGGTGACCGATTTTGAATGCGAACATCAATTTCCGCGTATTGGTAAAAAGAGGATCAGGCTGAACGTGCGCCAAGTGGAGGCAACAGATGCCGAGAATAGGTTGACGATTGTTTCAATCGAAGAAGTGGTGTAGAACTGCGATTGTTAGGCTAAATCCTGAAGAGCTGGACCCTAAAAAGCTGGACCCAAAAAGCTAGAACTTAAGAAGTTCGTCCGAGAGGGTAAAATATGTATGAAGCTGGCAAAGTTGGGCTGAGAAGCCCACGGCCGCAGGTAGTGCCGCCGACGCGGGATCAATTGGAAGCGGCATTGGCAGCAGATTTCAGGTTTTCCCCGGTGGCTCAGGTCACTTTGGACCGGAATGGATGCATTCGCAGAATTAATGTAGCCGCGGCGGTTCTGCTTAAAGGCGAGCCCGCCCAACTCACCGACATTCCGTTTATCGCCTTTGTTGATAAGGCGCATTGCCGCATTTTTCTAGACCATGTTGGCGAAGCCACGAGAGCCACGAAGAAAGTCTGCACCCAGCTAACTTTAGCCGGTACGACCCGGGCCATTTCCCCGGTAGAGCTGCAAAGCACGGCCGGCATCGATACTATCACTGGCCGCGCTTTCTGCCGGACCGCAATCATCGCGGTTGCGACAGCAAGATCGACAGCGCCCAATGGATTAACCAACCACGCGTCTCGTTATCAGGATTGGTTCGAGTTATTCCCTGACGCAGCAATTCTCGAGATCGGCGGAAGAATTATCAGTGCCAACGCAAGCGCCTTACGGCTTCTGGGCGCGGAGAGCGCTGAACAGATCGAGGGACGTGAGATTTTGGAGGTCACCCACCCCGATTCCTATCCATCGTTACGCGATCGCCTATCGCGTCTTCCGGAGGGGAAATCGGAATCAACCGGCATCGAAGAAAAATTCATCCGGTTGGATGGCCGGGAAATTATTGTGAACATAGTTTTGAAGTCCGTCGACTTCGGTGGCGTGTACGCGACGTTAGTTGCGGCCCGGGACGTAACTAAAGAGCGGCAGACGGAACAGAGTTTAGTGGTGGCAAAGGATCTCTCCGCCCAGATTCTTGCCAACAACTCGATTGCGACGGCGATCCTCTCAGCCGAGACCGGACGATTTAGTGAGGCAAACGAGATTTTCTGCCGGTTAGTAGCCCGACCCGAGAAGCAGGTTATTGGCGAATCTTTGTCTGTGATTCAGTTGGTTGGGCCGGGTGGCAGCGAAGGCGAATTCCAAAGTGCAGACTCTCTGATCGATCGCAGAGAATATGAGGCAAGACTTACTCGTCCGGATGGCAGCGTGCTCGAGGTCCTGGTATCCGCAAAACCGGTCCTTTCCGGGCAAGAGCGCTCTCTCCTGTTAATGATTCAAGATCTAACCGATCTTCGGCGGCTGAGAAAAGACGTCATCGCAATTTCGGAGGAGGAGCAACGACGGTTCAGTCGGGATCTGCACGACAGTCATTGCCAGGATCTTACCGCGATCGCATTTTTTGCGGAGACGATCGCTGCCGGCTTGGCCGCGCGCGATGAAGATGCCGCGAAACAAATTCGGATGCTGGTCGATATGGTGCAGAAGAGCGTGGAAAATGTGCACGCTTTAGCGGCCGGGTTAGATTCACAACAGATTCAGGAGTCCGGTCTGGGGGTGGCTCTGAAGGACCTGGCTTCTCGAGTCGGCCGCCGATTTGGATTGGCTTGCACGGCCAAAGTCGATCGAAAAATTGATTACCGCATCTCAGCGCAGGCAGTTCACCTTTATCGGATTGCTCAAGAAGCGGTAAGTAACGCCGCCAGGCACAGTCAAGCCCGCGGTCTGACTCTCGAATTGCAGCGGGACGGCGATTCCGGGGTGTTAAGGGTTAAAGACGACGGCGTCGGTTTTTTCATAGAGAAAAAGCCGAATGGGCTCGGTCTGCGAACCATGCAGTACCGCGCTTCCGTCATCAAAGGGACGCTTAAAATCGATTCCAAGCCAGGTTCAGGTACGGTCGTGATTTGTTCGTTTCCTCTGTCGGATGAACGAGAGCGGGGGGAGGGGCTACTGGTCAAAAGTGACCGGTGAAAGGTGATTGGTGACTGGGCCATGGGCCCGGCGAAAAATCCCTGACAGGCTCATAGGCACTTCGAGCCGCGAACTCCCTGTTAGAAGGGCAGCAATTCGCTTCGCGCGGCCTAGGTCAGCCACGTGACGCTGTTTTTTTATGGAAAACTCTTCCCCTAAAGTTGGGTCAGAAAAACAAGGACATGATATTATCGTGATCGGCGGCTCTTCGGGGAGTATCGAGGCGCTACGGTCGCTACTGCCGAAGATTCCGGCGAATATACCGGCTGCATTGCTCGTCGTAATCCACACTTCGCAAACCGGTCCATATTTGCTGCCAAAGCTTTTGCGGCGAGATACGGCGCTCCAATTTGCGACCGTCGAGGACAAGCAACCAATCTCTTACGGTAAGATTTACCTCGCTAGACCGAACCTTCACCTCTTGTTGGAGGACCATCAAATGCGAGTCGTCTTTGGCCCTAAGGAAAATCGGCTCCGGCCTGCGATCGATCCGCTTTTTCGATCAGCGGCCTGGACCCATCAGTCCCGGGTCGTCGGTGTTTTACTTAGCGGGGCGTTGGACGACGGCGTTGCCGGGTTATGGGATATTCGCTGTTGCGGGGGAGTTACGATCGTGCAGGATCCGGATTCCGCTTTGTTCCCAGGTCTAATTCAGAACGCGCTCAACGTAATGCCGGTCGACTATGTGGCTCCTCCGGAAAAGATCGCGCAAATTCTGCGAGATTTGGCGGGTACACCCGCCCCGAAACCGGAAAGTCAACCCGAGGAGCAAGATCGTGTCCGGCTCGAAAATGAGATTGAGACTGACCATTTCAATCATGCAACAAAGCTGGACCGAATGGGCAAACCGTCCGGTTACACCTGTCCCAGTTGTGGTGGGCCCCTGTGGAAATTGCGGACCCAAACGATGGATCGGTATCGGTGCAGGGTCGGACATGTCTACTCGAGTGCTAGCCTGTTTCAAGCCTGTTGGGAGACGAGCGAACGCCAACTCTACAGTGCTCTTCAATTGCTCGAGGAAAACGCTCAACTCGGGAACCAGATGATCACCAAAGCCGAAGCAGATGGCCATCTTGCCTCGGCGGAACTAATCGAACAGGTTCGTAACCTGGAAAGAGAAGCCGATATCCTGCGTGATCTCCTGTACGCGCGCACGCAGGGGTGGAACCCGCCGGACGCGCCTTCGGAACGAGCCTAAGGCGAGTTCCGAAAATGCTCGGGTAGCTCCGCAACTGGAATTTTCGTCAGATCGCGTTTCACGTTCTCGACCATGATTTTTTGCAGATCGGCCGGGACCCGTTCCAGAATGTGAGGATTGATTTCTGCCGGCGCGGCAAATGACCAGTTGATCGGCTGATGCTGGCGAATCAGTTCTTCGATCTGATGCCCGAGCGATTTGAACAATCGCGCGTCTTCCTCAGCCTCCATCGAAGACTTTTCCGCAATGGCGTTAGCGTGGCCACCACTGCCAGTGGAAGGAAAAGAGCCAGCCTGATCTGTCACTTTATCCCGATAAAGCTCACGAGCTGATTTCAGGTTGATTTCCCCGATCATCCGGGGCGACGGACCATGTTTTGTCTGTCGCACTTCATAGGTTTTGAGCATGCCTCTGTCCGCGATAATAATCAGGTGAGCATTCGCCATTATTTAACCCTTCAGTTGTTTCCGACCGATCCGCCCCCATCCCGCGGTCAGTTCTCTTCTCCTCCTTCCAGCTGCTCATCCGCAGCCGGGGTGTGATCTTCAAGTTGATCGATTAATGACGGGCCAGGTTCATCATCTGCTTCCGTTCCCTCGTATGGATTCGGGGCTTTTCGACCGCGACTTCCTGGCGGTTCAGCTAACGGATCGCTGGTAGCTCCGGTTGACTCGGATTCTTCGTCTTCTTCCGGTTCAAACTCTTCTGACGCCATTTGTTCACATCCTTCTTTGTTTCCATCTGGGAATGGTTGAGGCCGTGTTCTGTCGCTAAGCGCGCACGCCGACCATCACCCCAAACTGGCAAGTATCCCCAGCGGAAGAAACTTCCCAGTGTATCCATCGAGATACACGAAGGTTCGTTAGCAATGGCTGGGTTGGATTTACCCTAACCGCTGCGCGCAGTGAGAAGTGAAGGTGAAAGGTAAAAATTGTTACCGGAGGGTGTTTCCCGCATTTTGCCCGTGTTTTCCGTTCCGTCCTTTGCGCGAGGCCCTAACTAGCGCGTCGACCTGAGCTTCTCGACAAGCTCGAAACAGGCAAGCATTAAGCGCGTCCAAGGGGGTGTTTGCTCGGAGCCACCCGCACCGTTCTTTGCAGAAGCGCCCTCGGGAATACAGAAACATCCAGACAATTTACCTTCCGCATGGCAATTTTCTTGCCTCGGTTTCTCGCTTTTAATTGCAATCGGTTCACGCAGCTTGGTTGCTTCCGGTAGGGCCAGTAATCAGTAATCAGTGGTCGTGGTACTCCAATTATCGTTCGAATGTCCGAGACAGCGCGGACGTCCTTGGAGAGCGCGGCCCAATACCGAGAACTAAAACACTGATTACTGTCTTACTGATTACTGATTCCTAAGTCGGCACAGCCTGATCGGGTCTGAGTACAGGCTAAACCTGGTACAGCAAAAACGGCTCCTTACCTGCCCGTAGGAGCACCGGAAGTGCAACATTAAATACAGGTATGCCGGTCGTCGTTTGTCCCGCAGCCTCTCCGTTGTGGGCATGGCCGTGGAACACTACCGAGGCACCAAAATTATCGATCGCCGATTCCAAGTGGCTCGATCCAAGAAAAGGATAGATCTCGGGGTTCTCCCCTTTCACAGTGCTGCGAACGGGTGAATAGTGAAGAACGACTACCTTTTTTTCTGTAGTCAGATTGGTGAGTGCTTTTCCCAATCTCAATGAATGATCCACGCTTTCTTGCACGAAAGCTTTGATCAAGGGTTCGCCCCATGCACTCAACATTTGCCGATCGAATCCGCCGCCGAATCCGCATACTCCGGCAAAACCAATGCCGTTAATCTCGATCCCGCTCCCATCAAGGAAAGTGACACCGACGCTTTCCAACGCGCCTTGGACTTCAGCGGGTTTTCCGGACTCAAAATCGTGGTTGCCAAGTACAGCAATCACCGGGATCCGCACGTATGTCCGCAAATCCTCGGCAAGGACTGTGGCCTCTTCAGGGGATCCATATTCCGTCAAGTCGCCCGCCAACACTAACACACCTGCCTGGGAGCTTGCATCCACAAATAGGTCGCGAAGCTTACCCTTTGCGGTTTTGCCATAGTGAATATCTGCGACGGCAGCGATGCGAGTTTCACCTTTTTCGGACATTTAATGTTTCCTCTTTAGAAAATATTTCGATTTGATAGACGCACAGGCGGCTTGGAGTGCGCACTTTATAGAGTGAAATCCCAACGTCGAAGCGAGGTTTGCCAGGCCGCCATGCAGCTGCTTCGCGATAACAAAATTGACTTTCTGGTTGGGGGCGCGTACGCGCTCGCTGAATACACCCGGATCAATCGTGACACCAAAGATTTTGACCTCTTCCTTCGCCCGAAGGACGTCGAGCCGGCACTGGCGATTTGGAGAAAAGCAGGTTACCAGGCTGACTACACGTTTACTCATTGGCTGGCCAAGGTTCAGTGCGAGGAGGTGTATATCGATATCATCTTCCGCTCCGGGAACGGTTTGGGTCCGGTCGATGATGTCTGGTTCGAGCGCGCTCGCGAAGCCGCAATCTTTGGTCTGAAAGTTAAGACTGTTCCGCCGGAGGAAATGATCTGGCAGAAGGCTTATATTATGGAGCGGGAACGGTTCGACGGGGCCGATGTCGCACATCTGCTGAGCGCGTGCGGGCAGAGTCTCGATTGGGCACGCCTGGTGAAACGGTTCGGTACCGATTGGAGGGTATTGTTGGGTCATCTGATCCTCTTCGGCTTCATATTTCCGTCGAAACGAAGCCTGATCCCGATGGAGTTGCTGAAAGAGTTTTGTGAGAAAGCGCTAAGAGAGCAGACTGAGCCGGCTGGACCCGATCCTGTTTGCAACGGGACCTTGCTTTCTCGAATTCAGTATCAATCGGACCTGGGGGAATTTCTTGATGCGCGTCTGATTGGGAGATCCGCGTTGAGCAGCGAAGAGCTTCGGCATTGGGTCGAAGCAGGCTCAGAACTCGCTCGGCGTCATAAACCATAATCGTTGGGTAAAGAATAGAATTTAAGATCCGCAGATTACACAGATTGCTTCTTGCGCTTCGGTTAGGCATTCTACGAAACAAGATAAAGTCGGCGACTATGAACGCCGTTTTTGGGGTTACGGGGCAGTTTCAACCTGTCATTAGAATCTGCGTAATCTGTGTAATCTGCGGATCTTTAAATCTTCTGTATCCGGTTAATGTTTCTTACGATTAACCACCATCCAACCAATCACAGCTCCACAGAGCAGGACGAATAGTCCTAGGGTTAGGTTTTTATTTGGTTTGCTTTCTGGCTCTGTAGATAGCGTCGTTTTTTCTGGATAATCGCCGGCCGGGCCGTCCGGTCCGGTGTTCATTGCTAAGTCAATTACCTCTGCCAGATGCAGGGCTCCGCGATCGGTGAGCTGTTCGATTTGTCCACGGCAGCTGAATCCATCCGCGATGATGAGAGTCTCTTTGCTGGCTTTGCGAACCGCGGGAAGTAAACCACGCTCACCACATTTCACGGAAACGTCATATTTACCTTTTTCATAACCAAATGAACCCGCCATTCCACAGCACCCGGTCTCGAGAAATTCATAATCTAGTCCAAGACGTTTCAGGACTGCTTCTTCGTCGGAAAGTTTGATAACCGCCGCGTGGTGACAATGAGCTTGTACCAATGCTTTCCGATGGAGAGTTGGTAGTTTTACGTCGGGCGCTTTCTTTTGTAGGAATTCGCTGAATAAATAAGTCTGTTGGTGCAGCCGAACGGCGTCTTCATCATTCGGGAATAAATTCACTAACTCATCTCGGAAGACCGTGACACAACTGGGCTCCAGGCCGACAATGGGTGTTCCTGCGCGAATCTCTTCTTGCAAAGCGGCTAGAATGTCCGCTAGCAACGATTTGGCTAACGGTACAAAACCGAAGTCATATAGCGGCCGGCCGCAGCACAACAATCGTCGCGGAATTACCACGCTGAATCCGGCAGCTTCCAGAACTCGGACTGCGGCTTTCGCGGTCTCCGGCTTGAAATAGTTGCTGAAGGTGTCAACCCATAACAGAACCCGAGGCTTGCCCGTAACGTGAGTTTGCCGGTGTAGAAACCAATCTCGAAACGTTTGTTCTGCGAACAAGGGAAGTTCTCGCTCTGGAGCGATGCCGGCCAACGACTTGCCAGTGCCGGAAATCACCGGAACGCGCGAGAGAAGATTGGCGAAACGCGGGAAATGGGAAGCAAGTTGGGCCCACCAGAAGATCAGTCCCATCGAGTAAGCAGCAGCGGGCCGAATTTTTCCCTCATAATAATGAGACAAGAACTCCGCTTTATAGGTGGCCATATCCACATTCATCGGGCAGTCCGACTTACAACCTTTGCAAGCGAGACAAAGATCCAGTGCTTCGCGGACGTGATCATCACGCCAGCCTTGTTTGCCGATCGCCGATCCCTGAAGCATCTCAAACAGAAGCCGGGCGCGGCCTCGAGTCGAATGCATCTCCTCACGGGTGGCCATATAACTCGGGCACATGGTGCCACCTTCCAAGCGCCGACATTTTCCCACCCCGACGCATCTCTCCATCGCATAGGAGAAACTGTTGCGGTCATCCGGAAACCTAAAATGGGTCTCCCACTGTGGCGGATTGTAGTCACTCCCTAACCGCAGATTTTGATCCCGCCGATAAGGATCGATTACTTTTCCGGGATTCATTTTCCAGTCCGGATCCCAGATCCGTTTAAACTCGCGGAACGCTTCGATTAGTTCATCGCCGAACATGATCGACAGCAATTCACCTCGAGATTGTCCGTCTCCATGTTCTCCGGAAAGCGATCCACCGTACTTGACGACCAATTCGGCCGCTTCGTACCCGAACCATTCATAGGCGGCGATGCCATCCCGGTCTTTCAAACCGAAGTTAATTCTGGTGTGTACCACGCCTTGGCCAAAATGGCCGTAGAGAGTACAGCCATAGCCATACTTAGTAAGGAGCGCGCGAAAGTCGCGCAGATAGTCTCCTAACTTTTCTGGAGGAACCGCTGAGTCTTCCCAGCCTTCCCACGCATCCGGTTCTTCTGGGATCCGGGCTGAGCCTCCCAGTCCTGATTCCCGGATATCCCAGATATCCTTTTCCGTGAAAGGGGCGTCATAGAGCCGCATGGTGGGTGCATGTTCTTGCTGACTTAGCGCCGTCATGAAACTCTTAGCCTTGGCATCGGCTTCTTCTCTGGTTTGACCTCCGAATTCGACCAACAGCCAACCTTTTCCCTCCGGCAACAGCTCAAAATCTTCCGGGTGAAGGCGCTTTTTTTTCATTCCTTCGATTAACAAATCATCGATTCCCTCAAGCCCGACCGGCTTATGTGCCAGGATTTCGGTAATGTGATCACCCGCGGCATAGATATCGGGATAGCCGAGAACGACTAAAGCGCGAACGGGTGGACTAGGCACCAACTTCAGGGTGGCTTCCAGGACCGTGACGCAGGTGCTTTCGGTGCCGCAGAGAGCACGAGCCACATTAAAGCCGTTTTCCGGCAGCAGTTCGTCGAGATTGTAGCCGGATACACGGCGCGGAATCTTAGGATAACGCTGCCGGATCGAATCGGCATATTTATCTCGCAGGTCTCGCAACCGCCTATAGATTTCGGCACGCCGGCCTCCACCCCGGATAATCTCCTCTAGTTCGGTTTCACTTGTGGGTCCGACCCTGAGGTGTAACCCGTCATAAGTCAGGACTTCGAGACTTTCAACGTTATCCGAAGTCCGTGCTCCGGTCCCCGCGAATGCGGCCATCACCGAGTGAACACCGCAGGAATTGTTTCCAATCATGCCACCAATTGTGCAGTGTGAATGGGTTGATGGATCCGGGCCGAAGGCGAGGCCGTGCGGAGTTGCTGTATGATTCACCGCGTCGTAGACGATCCCGGGCTCAACTCGGACGGTTCTTTTTTGCGGATCTAATTCGATAAGACGATGCAGGTATTTGGAGAAATCAATCACGACGGCGGTGTTACAACACTGGCCGGCTAGACTGGTCCCACCTCCTCGACCAGTGATAGGCGCTCCGTGCCGGCGACAGATTTTAATGATGTTAATTACGTCTTCTCGGGTCTTTGGGACCACCACACCGATCGGAATCTGTCTATAGTTAGAACTATCGGTTGAATAGAGCGCCTTGCTGCCGGCATCGAACCGGACTTCACCTTTAATCGACTCGCGCAATTCCTGAGCCAGCAACCGCGAATCCTGAAAGCTAGTTTTGGGCTGACTAACCGGTCCCTCGCGCCGGTTCGTTCTTTCATGCAAGAGTTCCGTTGTTAATGTCTTCATTTAAAACTGCTTTTCGTATTTGCGGGCATCTTTCTCTTTAAACGCCACACCAAGGCCGGGCCGAGTACGATCAGGTGTGATGCGTCCCTTTTCAGGGCTAGGCACACCATCAAAGAACAGGTGTTCAATCCGGACGTGATCGTGAAAATATTCGGCGTGCCGGAATTGGTTGATACTGCAGGCTGGGTGCAGGTGAAGTAACGGTGCACAATGCGAGGAGAGCGGGAGACCGCTGGCCTCAGCCAGAATTCCCGCTCCCATAAAACCCGTAATCCCGCCGCAGCGAGTAACGTCAGCTTGAAGGACATCGACTGCGCCGGCCTCGATCAAACGGCGAAAGTAAATAAGATCATAACCATATTCACCGGCTGCGATCTCCATTCCGGCCGGCGCTCGATCCCGAATTGACCGCAGGCCTTCCAAGTCGTCCGATGAAACCGGTTCTTCAAACCAAGCAACGTCCAGCTCGGCGAACCGCTGAGCAAGCTCCAACGATTGCTTCCGGCTATATGCGCCGTTAGCATCGACGAACAGTGCGGCTTGAGAACCGATCGCTTTCCGGGCTGCTCCGACCCTGGCGAGATCGGTCTCAGGTTCGCGGCCGACTTTCATTTTGACCCATCGCATTCCGGTCGCTGCCCAATCTGCGAGCTGTTTCTGAAGCTGACCAATCGAGTACGTAGTGAAGCCGCCGCTTCCGTATAAAGGAATACTGGTCCTAACCATGCCGAGGAGTTCGCAGAGTGGAACCCGTAATAAGCGTGCTTTCAGATCCCATAACGCCGTATCAACTGCGGAGATCGCCATCGCCACGATGCCTGCATGGCCAAGGTTCCGGGTATGAACCGACATTTGCTTCCAAAGTCCCGGAATATTTCCAATGTCGCCGCCTTCGATCAATGGGCGGAGTTTATCTTGGATGAGACGCCCGGTGGCAGTGTCAGCATAGGTATAGCCGATACCGCTCTCGGATCCTCCAGTTACCTGAACAAGAACTAAAGTTGTCGAGTTCCAGTCCAGCGTGCCATCACCTTCGGGTAGGTCAGTCGGGATTGTGTAAGCGGAGACGGTTAATTTATCAATGGTTAGCACGTTGGTTTTTGACCCGCCTAGGCGGGTCCAACAGAACAGTCCAGGGCTTTAGCCCTGGGTAGCGGTAGATAACATAATCGCCCTGAAAGGGTGACCGACACGATTAACGAGGTTCCACGGGCCGCACAATACGTGCCATTCGGCCGCCCTTTCAGGGCGGGGCTAATAACCGAACCGTTCCCAGGGCTAAAGCCCTGGGTTATTCTCTTTAACCATTTCATGGTTTAGGCTGGTCCGCCTAACAGATCTGTGTGTGATCCGTCTCCGCACGGCCTACGGCGCGACAGGTTCTGTGCAATCTGCGGATTTTGCCTCTTTCGCGGTCTACTTCTTATGCGGCAAAACACCTTGTATCGCGTCCTTCAACGTCCCCTTTACCATTTCAGGCGCATTCGGATCGGAGAACATCGAGCTCATATAGTTCTTCGCCATCTTGAACGTAATATGCGGAGGTAATGTCGGAACTTCTGGATCTGTTAAGACCTCG
>JAFAHI010000736.1 GCA_019237325.1 Verrucomicrobiota bacterium
GCAATTCCGAGACTGGAGGCAGGTGCTGCGCAATCAGTGGCCGTCAATCGAAGGCTGGCGTCTGCAGTGGAGAACAGCATGACTGGGAATAGGGCGGCTGCTCCAGTCATCAAGAGTCCAAAGATCAAAGAACTGGAGCCAACTAGAGCAAGGCGCTCGCGTTGGTAGCGCAGCCCGGTCACAAGCGCGTAAATGCTCGCTACGGTGATGGCGAGCGTCACCCAGGCCGCGGGGCGAACCGCAATCCCTTCCAATAGTTCAGGGCGCACAAACCAAGTGAGTAGCATGATGATGACAAAAGCGGGGCCCACCGCTACCCAGAGCCTACGAGCCAGCTCGACCGATCTTTTGTGGACCGCTCCTTCAGTCTTCATGGTGAGGTAGGTGGCTCCGTGAGCTGTCAAGATCAGGACGCAAAACAAAGCCATCGGCACGGTATACCAATCCAGCAATCCTACAGTTCCGCGGACGCCGAAATTCGTAAAGAACGGCAGGTAAAAAGTGCCTTGGGAAGTCAGCGGTACGCCGCGAGCAATATTGCCCAATGCTGCCCCGAATAACACCGCCAGCAAAACGTTACTGAACACGAAAACGGCGTCCCAGAATTCCTGCCAAAGCCGGTCGCTCAAATGACCACCGACTTCAATGGAGATACCACGCAGCAAGATGCACCAAAGAATCAGGAACAAGGCGAGATAACAGCCGGAAAACGAGGCAGACATCAGTCGAGGAAAAGCCATTAGCATCACGCCTCCGGTACCGACTAACCAGACTTCGTGCCACGACCAAAGCGGTCCGATGGCGGCAATTACCTGCCGTCTTTCATTTTGATTGCGAGCCACGATCCAGTGCAGGATGCCGGCTCCAAAATTGCGGCCATCTAGTACTATGTAAGCCGTCAACATAAATGCCAGAATGCCGTACCAGAGCGTGATCATACCGCCACCTCCTGGCGCTTAAGCGCAATCTCTGGGGCATCCGGGCCTTTATGTATCTCGCGCCCGGTAAGATAAAGAAACAGAAGACCAAGCACAAAGTAAAGCCCGACAAAGCCGATGAGGGTGAAGATAGTATCGCCGGCGCTGACAACCTGGCTATATCCGCTGTCCGTCCGGAACAAGCCATAGACGAGCCAAGGCTGCCGGCCCAGTTCTGTGGTCATCCAACCCAAGGTGTTCGCAATATAAGGAAATGGAAACGCTAACATCAGTAGCCAGAGAAGAGTCGTGCTCGATTCCAATCGGCCGCGCCAACGTTTCCAGTTTGCCCAGGCCATGATCAGGATAAAAATCGTACCCAAAGTGATCATAATATGAAACGCATAATAGATCAGCTCGATGTTATCGGGCCAATCGTCTTTGGGGAACTCATCGAGACCCCGCACATAACTCTGAAAGGTTCCGTATGCTAAAAAGCTTAATGCGCCGGGGAGTGGGATTGGATTCTCTAAGCGCTGTTGACTGACATTCGGTTGACCGATCATGGTAACATCAGCGAGACGCATACCATGGAAGAGTCCTTCCATTGACGCTAAAGTTACCGGTTGATAACGGCCAACCATCTTCGCTTGAGAGTCACCAGTCGGAAACGCGACAAGTAGTGACGCGACCAGCCCAATCAAAGTGCCGGTATTCAGGTAAACTCTGGCTTGCTCCGCATGGGTCCCTCGCAAGGTATAAAAGGCTCCCATAGCAGCGACGGCGAACGACCCGGTCACCACAGCTGCGCATTGATTGTGCGCAAACTGAATTAGTGCCCAGGGATTGAGCAAAAACGCTCCGAGATCTGACAGTGCCAGAGTACCATTGGCCGCAACCGCATAGCCAACCGGATGTTGCATAAAGGCGTTGGTAACCAGGATAAAAAGCCCCGAAAGCCAACTGCCCACGGCGACCCCAATCGCCGCGAGAAAGTGGTTCCGCGGCCCCAGTCTTTTCTCACCCCAGATCAATGCGCCAATAAAAGCGCTTTCGAGAAAAAACGCGAACATACCTTCCATCGCCAGGGTCTGACCAATAATGGCCCCGGAATACTTGGAAAATCCCGCCCAGTTAGTACCGAACTGGAACTCCATCGGGATCCCGGTGACGACACCGACCGCAAAGTTGAGTCCGAAAATTCTGGCC
>JAFAHI010000770.1 GCA_019237325.1 Verrucomicrobiota bacterium
GCCGCTCGAGTCGGCAGAACAGCTCGAACAGTTGCGCGCTTTGGAAAACGGGATGACAATCCGGGTCATTGTGTCCGAGACGAACACGATCGATGTGAATACGCCCGAGGACGCAAGAGCGGTTGAACAACAGATTTTAGGAGGAAACGGAGGAGCCCGACATTTGAGCTAGCCGGCTAACGGTAGGGACGAGCTCCCGCTCGTCCGCACTCCCAGAGCCGAAAAAAAGCGGATTAGTCGGGATAGGCTACGGACGAGCAGGAGCTCGTCCCTACCGCCTGTAGAAGAATTAAATGAAATATATTTTCGTGACTGGGGGCGTAGTAAGCTCCCTTGGTAAAGGATTGGCGGCGGCAGCCCTGGGAACATTGCTCGAACGCCGCGGGCTAAGAGTCACTCTCCAAAAATTCGATCCCTATCTCAACGTCGACCCCGGCACCCTGAGTCCGTTCCAACACGGGGAAGTTTACGTCCTAAGCGACGGCGCGGAAACTGACCTGGATCTAGGTCACTACGAGCGATTCACCAGCTGCGTATTAACACGGTCTAATAACGTGACCAGCGGCCAGGTCTACGAGACCGTCCTAGCCAAGGAACGTCGAGGTGATTACTTAGGCAAAACCGTTCAGGTAATTCCGCACGTCACCGATGAAATAAAAGGCCGTATCGTTCGCAACGCTGAGGCTCAACCGAGCGACGTGATTATCACGGAAATCGGCGGAACTACCGGAGACATTGAAGGTCTCCCTTTCCTCGAAGCGATCCGCCAATTTCAACTAGAGGCCGGCACCGAAAATGTGGTGATCATGCATGTCACGTTGATCCCCTACATCAAGGCGGCAGGTGAGCTTAAAACCAAGCCGTCTCAACAAAGCATTGCGAAGCTCCGCGAAATCGGTTTGCAACCCCAAGTTTTGCTTTGCCGGACGGAATGGCCATTGGACCTCGAGATCAGGCAGAAGTTGGCCATGTATTGCAATGTTCCACTCCCCGCTGTGGTCGAAGTCCGCGATGTTGCCCACACCATCTACGAGCTGCCCCTGACTCTTCAGGAAGAGAAACTGGATGAGACCGTGTGCCGCGCTCTGCGCTTAGAGACACCACAGGCCGACATGACCGACTGGCGCAGGTTTGTGGAAAGGGTGGTCCAGCCGCGGAAACACCTTAAGGTGGCAGTCGTTGGCAAATACATCGATTTACAGGACGCTTATAAAAGCATTTACGAATCGATGACTCACGCCGGTGCGGCTAATGATTGCGGCGTCGATATCGTCAAAATCGATTCCGAGGATATCGACCACGGAAATGCCGGGGATTTCTTGGGGTCAGTCGCCGGCGTTATTGTACCCGGCGGGTTTGGTGATCGCGGCGTCGAAGGAAAGATCTGCGCCTGCCGCTACGCGAGAGAACATCGTATCCCCTATCTCGGCCTTTGTCTGGGAATGCAGGTTGCCACCATCGAGTTTGCTCGAAACGTCTGTGGCTTGAAAGAAGCGAATAGCACGGAGTTTGACGAAAAAGCAGGTGACCCTGTGATCTGTCTGCTAGAGGAACAAAAAGAGGTGCGAAACAAGGGAGCCTCGATGCGGCTCGGCAGTTGGCCCACCCAACTCATCTCCGGCACACTGGCCCAGCGCACGTATGGAACTGACCAGGCGGTTGAACGGCATCGACACCGCTACGAGTTCAATCTCGAATATCGATCACTGCTGGAAAAACATGGGTTTGTCATCAGTGGCACCAGTCCAGACGGCCATTTGGTCGAGATGATCGAGGTCAAGGATCATCCGTGGTTTATCGCCTGCCAATTCCATCCTGAGTTCCTGTCGAAACCCAATTCGCCGCACCCGTTGTTTAAGGGATTCGTGACCGCCTGCTTGGCGAATTCCACGTAGGCCGGGTAGCGCATCCGTCCCGGAGGGGCTTGTCGGACTTTGCCGCGAAGCGGCTATACAGAACAGCCCAGGGTTTTAGCCCTGGGTCAGGTGGTCGGTGAGAGGTGCCCTGAAAGTGGCACCCGATCTTGGGCGCTGTCGGAATAACACGCGCCGACCTATTTCGTTTCTTCGAAGAGTTCCCTCCCGATTAACATTCTGCGGATTTCAGATGTGCCGCCCCCGATCTCATAAAGCTTGGCATCGCGCAGCAAGCGACCGGTTGGGAAATCATTAACATAGCCATTGCCGCCCAATGCCTGGATTGCTTCCAGGGCCATCCAGGTGCCTCGCTCCGCTGCGTACAAGATTGCACCCGCCGCATCCTTACGCGTCGTTTTCCCACGGTCACATGCTTTAGCGACCGCATACACATAGGCGCGGGAAGCATTCAGCGTGGTGTACATGTCGGCCAGCTTACCCTGCATTAATTGGAACTCACCGATCGATTGGCCAAACTGTTTCCGTTCGTGAACGTACGGTACCACGATGTCCAGACAGGCCTGCATAATCCCGAGCGGGCCGCCAGAAAGCAACAGCCGCTCGTAATCCAGACCGCTCATCAATACGTTAACTCCCCGGTTAACCGTGCCTAACAAGTTCTCTTCCGGTACCTCGCAATCGGTAAATACAAGCTCGCAGGTAGGCGAGCCCCGCATCCCCAGCTTGTCGAGTTTTTGTGCCACTGAAAAACCGGGCATCCCTTTCTCGACTAGAAATGCCGTGATACCCCGAGAGCCAGCATTCGGATCGGTCTTCGCATAGGTGACTAACACGTCAGCTTCCGAACCGTTCGTGATCCACATCTTCGTCCCGTTCAGCACATACCGGTCACCCTTTCGTTCGGCCCGGGTTTGCATACTCACGACGTCCGAGCCGGCGCCGGTCTCGCTCATCGCTAAAGCTCCTACATGATCGCCGCTGACCAATCGGGGCAGGTAGCGTTGCTTTTGTTCGATGGTACCGTTCCGCACAATCTGGTTTATGCAGAGGTTGGAATGGGCGCAGTAAGAAAGTCCAACCGAAGCTGAACCACGGCTCACCTCTTCCATTGCCACCACATGAGCCAGGTAACCCATTTGTGATCCGCCATACTTCTCTTCCGTGGTGATTCCGTGAAGACCAAGCGCACCCATCTGCGGCCACAGATCACGGGGGAATTTGTCTTCACGATCAATGGCTTCGGCCCGAGGTGCGATCTCGCGGTCGCTGAACTCTCGCACGGTTTCGCGCAATTGATCGATCTCAAATCCGAGATCGAAATCGAGCGTCGGATAACTTGTTCTGGTCACATTAGACATGGGTTGGAGAGAGGGAATATCCAGGGTACTGCCCGAGAGGTACAAACACAAGCGCCAGGCAGCAGCGCCGTGGAGTGATGCAGTAACGGAGTAATGAAGAATTGGAGTATGGGGTTGGGTGGGTGTAGCGGCCGGCCGCTAGATAATACTGAACCGCCGGGAGCCCTGTTGCGCTGGGCGGTTTCGATTGTTTATAGTGCGCATACACTACTCCAACACTCCATCATTCCGCTGCTCCCCGATAGTCCACCTCCATGAAACTCCTGGTCCCCATAAAACGAGTCGTCGATTTCACGGTTAAAGTACGAGTTAAACCTGACGGGTCAGGAGTTGATCTCGAAAACGTCAAAATGTCGATGAATCCGTTCGACGAGATCGCGGTTGAAGAAGCGATTCGCCTGAAAGAACGCGGGCTAGCCAACGAGATAATCGTGGTGTCACTGGGCCCTGCAGCTTGTCAGGAGACCTTGCGAACAGCCCTAGCGATGGGGGCAGATCGCGCGGTTCTCGTGGAAACCGATGCCGAGCTTGAGCCGTTAGCCGTTGCTAAGTTGTTGAAGCAAATCGTCGCGAAAGAAGAACCTCAATTGGTCATTCTAGGAAAGCAGGCGATCGATGATGATTCCAATCAAACCGGTCAAATGTTGGCCGCCCTCCTCGACTGGCCACAAGGCACCTTTGCTTCCAAACTGGAGATCGCAGAGGGCAAAGCAACCGTGACCCGGGAGATTGATGGTGGTCTCGAGACTTTGGAGCTCCCTTTGCCGGCAGTCATTACTACCGACCTGCGCTTGAATGAACCGCGCTACACATCGCTGCCCAACATCATCAAAGCAAAGAAACGACCGCTCGACACCCTTAAGATATCCGACCTCCAAACAGACATCGCCCCGCGGTCAAAAACTCAAAAAGTCGGCGCCCCACAGCCGAGAAAAGCTGGCATCCGGGTAAACAGCGTAGAAGAACTCGTCACCAAACTGCGAGAAGAGGCAAAGGTCATTTAGCGCTGCGCGCATAGCCGATAACCAATAGCCAATTCCCCCACACTCCAGACGGCCCACCACGCCACTACTCCACTCCTTCCCCCTCCCATGGCACTCCTTGTATTGGCTGAACACGACAACGCCACTCTGAAACCTGCCACTCAGAACTCGGTAGCGGCTGCGAGAAAGATCGGCGAAAAGGCCGACACTTCGGAAATTCATGTTTTGGTGATCGGACACCAAGCCGTCCCGGTAGCGGAAGCTGCAGCTCGCATAGAAGGCGTAGCCAAGGTTATTTTGGCAGACGAAGTCGAACTTGGTCCCCAGACGGCTGAGATCTTAACCGCTCAAGTGTTGTTACAGCTCCAGGCGGAGCATTACTCGCATTTGTTGGCCCCGGCTACAACCTACGGAAAGAACGTCTTGCCTCGGATCGCCGCCAAGCTGGATGTGCAACAAATCTCCGGCATTATCGATGTGCTTAGTCCCAGCACGTTTGTGCGCCCGATCTATGCCGGAAACGCTTTGGCAACGGTAGAATCGATAGCAGGCGCTATCATCGTTTTAACGGTGCTTTCGACCGGCTTCGATGCGAGCCCGCTGCGTGAGACCAGCGCACCGATCGAATCGGCTAAAGAACTCGCCAAAGACTCGGCCGGTGTCCGATTGGTCGGACGCCAGCTCGCCAGCAGCGACAAGATCGAATTGACTGCCGCCAGAGTGGTGGTTTCAGGCGGACGCGGCCTACAAAAGGCAGAGAATTTCCAACTGCTTGAGGCCCTCGCTGCCAAGTTAAACGCGGCAGTAGGCGCCTCTCGAGCCGCTGTGGATGCCGGTTTCGTGCCTAACGATTACCAGGTCGGTCAAACGGGTAAGATCGTGGCGCCTGAGCTTTATATCGCAGTCGGGATATCGGGAGCCATTCAGCACCTTGCTGGGATGCGCGATTCGAAAGTGATTGTGGCGATCAACAAAGATCCGGACGCCCCAATTTTCCAGGTGGCCGATTACGGCTTAGTGGGAGATGCGCTCGAAATTCTGCCCCAGTTGACGGCGCAATTGTGAGGGTGGTCTCCGTGGAACGCTGCCTTGCTGCGGGGCCGATGCTTTGGTGGGGCGAGGCTCCAGAACGTCCTGAACATCGAGGGCAGTGGCGGCTGATGCGAGGCTATGATGCGGCCAAAGCTGCGGGACCGCCGAGCTTCAGGGACGTGACACGCGCTAGCCCAACGGCTGGGCGCGGCTATAACCTTCGATCTCGTTCGAGGTTGCATCCATTTCACGGCTTCGGGACGCACTGAGGCCGTTCGGGAGCCTCGCTCACCAAAAATCGATCGATCAACGCGCGCAACAAGGTGGAACATCGGCGTCCCCGGCTCGGCAGGTGCTTCGGCCTTGATCGATTAGTCTTGGCAAACGCCCTCAGCGCTGCGATCTCGGCTTGGTAAATCGGGAGCCTCGCCCTACCATTAATGGTCCTACCTTTTACGGATTCCCCTATGCTGACTCTTCCCGAAAAAGCTCTATTCTTCATTCTTGCCGTTATCTCCAGCTACTACACCTATCGCGGTTTCCGGCAGATCATCGACATCATCCGCAAGGGGCAGCCAGAGTACTATTCCAGATTCAACCGGCCGGCAGAACGTGTACGGGAAGCGTTACTTCGCACTATCACTCAGATCACCGTCTTCCGGGATCGACCGGTAGTCGGTTTCTTTCACAGCTTTATTTTTTACGGCTTCACTTTTTATGCGCTGGTTAATCTGGCAGATCTCATAGAAGGATTTTTTCCGCCAGGCTGGTTTGCTTGGCTAGGCAATTCAGTAGTGGGAAATTTTTTCCGGTTAGGAGCTGACGTCTTTGGCGCCCTTGTGCTGATCGGGGTGATCTTTTTTGTCTGGCGCCGTTTTGTGAAGAAGGATGCTGCGCTGGAACGCTTTAACCAGGCGGTCTTGCTGCACCCGGATGTTCGCACCGGCGGCATTCGATTCGACAGTTTGATCGTTGCCGGTTTCATATTTTTGCATGTCGGCTTCAGGCTTTTTGGAGCCGGTTCATTGCTAGCGGCGGAAGGGCGCATGGACTATTGGCAACCAACGGCGACGATCATCGCTCGCCTGGTCGGCTTTGGTCCCCATCGGATCGTGGGATGGCACATCGGCTGGTGGATCTCACTCGGCCTGATCCTCGCTTTCCTACCCTACTTTGTCCGGTCGAAACACATTCATATTTTCGCAGCCCCCGTTCGCCTCGGGCTGGGTCGCCGCGGTAATACCGGCGAAAAAGTGGGCAGCGGCGTTTTGGATCCAATCAATTTTGAGGATGAGAACATCGAACAATTTGGGGTGGCACAATTAGAGCAGTTCCGCTTCACCCAGTTGTTCGATCCCTACGCCTGCATTCAATGCAACCGTTGCACGAACATGTGCCCGGCTCACGTGACGGGCAAAGCGTTGGCGCCGTCCGCCCTCGAGATCAACAAGCGTTACGAACTAAACTCCATCCGCTCGAAGCTGGCGGCCGGAGAATCCAGCCCTCGCCCGGTGATGGAGTTCGCTCTGAGCGATAGCGCTCTATGGGCTTGCACCGCCTGCGGCGCTTGTGTCCACGCCTGTCCCGTGGGCTGCGAACAATTGTCCGACATCATCGATCTGAGACGAGACGCCGTGTTGACCAAGGCCCAATTCCCTCAAGAGCTCAACAATACCTTCCGGAACTTGGAACGCGCCGGGAATCCGTGGGGCTTGGCGCAAGATGCGCGGGAAGATTGGATCGGGAGCGATCTACACGTGCCAAGGATCTCGCAAAACGCCGATTTCGAGGTGCTCTATTGGGTTGGCTGCGCAGGCGCCTACGATCCTTCCGCCCAGAAAGTGGCGCGCGCCTTCGCCGCTATCCTTGCCCACGCGAAAGTCAATTTCGCAATCCTCGGTAAAAAAGAAAAATGCACCGGCGATCCCGCGCGAAGAGGTGGGAACGAGTATTTGTACTACAATCTGGCCACCGAGAACGTGGAAGCGCTAAATTCGGCGCTCCTTAATGACGGCACAACTAAGCGGGTGGTGACAACCTGCCCGCATTGTTTCAACGCCCTGGCAAACGATTACCCTCAGTTAGGCGGCAGCTATCGCGTTTTGCACCACAGCCAGTTAATCGCAGAGTTGATCCGGGAAGGCCGGCTACCGGAGATGATTTTGAGCGACAAGATCACCTATCACGATCCCTGCTATCTCGGCCGGCACAACGGGGTGTACGATGCTCCTCGCCGCGTTTTAGGTGGAGACGGCACAGAGTCCCTGGTGGAGATGCCGCGGAACCGGGAGAACAGTTTCTGTTGTGGCGCGGGCGGCGCCCAATTCTGGAAAGAAGAAGAGCCCGGCACCATGCGGGTAACCGAGAACCGGTTTCGGGAAGCAGAATCAACCGGTGCGAAAGTCGTGGCCGCGGGTTGTCCCTTCTGCAAATCGATGCTCAGTAGTAGTGAAAGTGCGGGCAAGACCGGCGCGCCAGCCGTTCTCGACATTGCCGAATTGGTTATGGAGAACCTGCGCCAAACCAGGCAAAGGCTAGGGTTACCCTGAGGATGCTCAAGTGCGGGTGCTGAGGACGGAGTTGTTTCCAGGCGCGGTGCTCGCTATAACGATCGTCATACGCTAATCGAACAAGCGCCGCATCTTGTAATTCCAGTTATTTCCGCATTGCTGCGAAGCTTATAGAAATTATGTCGGGCCATTTCGCCGCTGAATTACTGGATAAAGTCGAGGCTGGGTTTTTTAGGGTAAAGGGATTTCATCGGGCAAATATGGTAGCAATCGAGGCGTCGGCGAACGAATTGCCATAATTCTTGTATCGAAGCAAATCCGCTAGACCAATTATTAACCTGTCGGAGAGGTAGGTAGAATTGTTTTTGACATAAGTGTCGCCAGTTGAGTAAAGGTGCGGGGAATTAGCAATAAAGGGGCCCTAAAGCGCGTCTTACGGGTCGCTACTGATGTAGTTTTAGGGTTCGAAAATAGTGATGGAAGTGAGCCGAGATTACCAGGCTGCTGAAAGTGCGGTAGCATGCCGTGATCGAATTTACTGGAAGGAATTTTGTGATCAGAACGACATGCCGAAGACTCCCTTCGAGAGGGATAAATGAAGTGGATGAATGGAGTGACTGTGAACGTTCACAAATTCCAGAAATAGTTCACATTTTCCGGAAAAAGGACATCGGCTTTTTTTGAAAAAGGATATGCATTTTAAATGGAGCAGAAACTCGCTTAGCGGCCGTGCAGATGGCCCTCTTTGGGGCTTTCGGTTGTACTGAGCAAAAGATATTCGATCCAAAGAAAATCTCCGCAGAACAACCAAAACTAAGTAGGAGAGATTGATCGGCCGACCGACTTGTTCCCGCTCTCGACAGTTGGTGGCCTAGGATGCCGAGTTCCCGTGGGAGGTTCTAAACCAAACAGGTATCCGAAATCATTGTCTATGGAGCCACTAGTTAATTTAAACGGCCGTCTGCGAAATGAAGATGGCCTCGGCTGGTATTGTCTACGTACGCGCCGCAAACAAGAGCATGTAGCCGCTGCCCATGTCCGTATTCTGGGAGACGTTGCGGTATTCTGCCCCAGAATTAGGTTTCGGCGCCCGACTAAGGGCGGCTACATCTGGGTGACAGAAGCGCTGTTTCCCGGGTATTTTTTTACACGCTTCTCTTTGCGGGACATGCTCCCGCTCGTACGCAGCGCACACGGTGTGATCAGTGTTGTGCGGTTCGGTGAATGGTATCCCGAGATAGCGGACAACATAATTGAGGAGTTGCGAGTCGAAACAGAAGATCGCGTAATAGGAGAGTCGGTACCGCCCTTGGCTCCAGGCGATCGAGTTCGGCTAGTCGGGGGCGCCCTCGCAGGTCTTGAAGCCGTAGTTACTCATGTTTTGCCAGGCAACGAACGGGTAAAGCTCCTTTTGGAATTTCTTGGTGGCGATACCATGGCTGAAGCCCGGGTAGAGCACCTGGTTCCCGCAGAGAAGGTTGGTTCTCTCGTCTTGCGATTTGCCGCTCGTTTGGGTGCAATTGAGGGGGGAAATCAGCTTGGCCGCCCCCCTGCAAATAACACCGCCTGTTAGTCGATAACTTTCTGCGTTTGCGACGGAAAGCCTCGATACGCGCGAGTGCTTTCCGCGCCTTCTTCGTGCCGGATTCCCGGAATGTGCCGCCGTCTGCGGTAACCGCGTCTTTTTATGCAAACTCAAGCAAAATGGAGAAACCATAATAACTGTCCCGCCAGTCATGCCGGGGCAGGTGTCTTCCGGGCATTGGGGCAACGCCCGGCTGAAGAGAAGAGACGAATGTCTCTGGCAGCAAAAACTGCTACTATTTGTATACTAACCATCGCGGCCCTTGCTGCTTTCACTGGTTGTCAGTCGCCTACGGGAGAGGTGTTCCCGGCTAGCGCGACGGGTCACAAGCCCGGCATTCTGTCATCCGGAGACACCATCAAAGTGGCTTTCACTTCGGACCCTGAGCTGAGTCAGTCACAAAAAATTCAGCCAGATGGGAAAGTCAGCCTGCCCTTAGTCGGAGAGATTTATGCCGTCGGTAAGACGCCGGCTGAACTTCAAAACGAGCTGACCGGGCTGTATAAGTCTCAGCTTCAAAACAGTGAGGTAGTAGTGACGTTGGAGACGACGGTCATTCCCGTCGTGGTTTCCGGCGAAGTGCAGAGGCCGGGAAAGATTGTTTTCGAGCGCCCAGCCACGGTGCTGGAAGCGATTATGGAAGCCGGAGGATTCACCGCCTACGCAGATCCGAAGAAGGTTTCACTGATTCGACAGATGCAGGGAGACCATCATACTCAGATAGTCGACCTAAGTGGCATTTTGAAGGGAATGCCTACGCCGGTCATGTATGTCAGCCCCGGCGACGTGATCTACGTTCGTCCAAAATTCATCAGCTTTTGATGAAACAGAAAAGCAACAAAACCCTCGTGATGGCAGAATCACGGTGGTTGGCGTTTTCCTGAAATGCGCATACTGGGAATCGGCGGTTTAGCCGGTGCGAAATCTTTCCGGCGCTCACATTGGCCAAATCTGGATGAGCGTGAGTATCCAATTTGGATTGGGCTCGATGCGGCAGCTGCATTGGTGGTGGACGGAGAATTGGTCATCACGGCAAAGGAGGAATCCTTTAACCGTTCTCGGCAGAGCGGGGATTTTCCAGAAAGGTCGATCGAATACTGCCTTTCAACGACGAAGGTGGCGCCTGAGGAAATTGATCTGTTAGTCCACTGTTTCGACTATTCAGATTATGAAGAGCTTTATCTGCGCGATAGACATTCGGTCGAGTTCTACGAGAAAGTGCTATCAAAAGATGCGCTCTTGAAAGAGGTCAGGCAGCGGCTGCCGGGTTTTCCAGCTAAGCGTGTTCGCCAGGTTCCAAACCACTTGGCCCATGCCGCTGGCGCCTACCTAACCTCGGGGTGGGATCAGTGCGCCGTGGCGGTAATCGACAGCCAGGGCGACGGCCAAAGCACAACGTGTTATTTCGCGTCAACTAGAGGATTGACACAGATTAAAGAGATCGCTGCCTATGACTCGATCGCAGTTTTCTATTCGTTAATTAGCGTGCATCTTGGGTTTAATTGGCACGGAGATGAGTGGCAGTTAATGGACTTGGCTGCTCAGGGTGATGCCAGTCGTTTTCGCTCGTTTTTTGAGCATGCAGTCCAGCTGCGTCCGGACGGAACAATCCTCATCGCCCCTATGCGGCTCAATCGACGATCTGATGAACGAGAGCAGTACCTGGCGACGCGGAGATATCTCTATGAGTACTTGGGTCCAAAGAGGGTGCCGAATGAGGAGATACAGCAGAGACACAAAGACGTGGTGGCCGGATTGCAAGAATGCATGAACCGAGTGGTCCTGCATATCTGCCAACATTTAGCGGCGACGACCGGTCAACGCCAGATCGCTTTGGCCGGTCAAGTGGCCTCAAATTGTTCGGCATGCAGCCAGCTCCTGCAGTCTGGATTATTTAGCGGAGTGTATATCCCGACCGCGGCCGGTGATGATGGCGCCGCCATCGGCGCAGCGCTCTACGCGGCGTGGCAAGACGAAGAAGCGATCAACAGGCGGATGCCCATCGCACGCGGTCAGCCCAACTATTCCGTCCGTGAGCTTCACAAAGCGTATAAAGAATTTGCACCGCAGATTGAAGTGAGGCCTTTTGGGACGTTCGAGGAAAAATGTCAGAAGACCGCGGCACTGATTGCGGAAAAACACATCGTGGCTCGAGACGAGGGACGGCTCGCATTCGGTTCGACCGTCTTCGGCAATCGGAGCATTTTGGCAGACCCGTCCAGCCCAGGAATGAGGGAATGGCTCGGAATCCTACTCAAAGAACCAACCGGCTGTAGGTCGACGGCAGCAGCTCTCACCTTAGAACATGCGACGCTCTGGTTTGACATGCCTAGTGGAGTCCAGCTAACCGGCTGCATCATGACCGTATCAGCAAAGCCGGAGGCTCTCAAAGAGCTCGCGGGGGTGATTCAGGAAGATGGAACGGCGCGAATTCAAGTTATCGATTGGCGAGACCATCCTGAGCTTCATCGAATTCTAGTGGAACTCGGGAAGTTAACCGGACGTGAGGTCGCACTAGTAAGCAGCTTCAATGTCGCGGAACGTCCACTGATAGACTCTCCCAGGCAGGCGCTGGAAGTGGTACTCGAGACGGGCATCGAATATTTGATTCTCGATAATTGCCTAATCCGGAATAGGCGGGCGCGAACTCAGGCGCCGCCGCTTAAAGATCCAAATACGTTATCCCGCAGAGCGAATGTGGCGACAAATGCGTAACGCCGGGATTTAAGCTAACTCACGGGCAATCGAATCACATCCGGCTCGGCGGAGCCGGATCAATGTGAGCCTGTGTCCCAGCCCGAGCTCTCGGCGCTGGCCCCCTTCCGTCCCTCCAGGGTCTATCGGACTCTCGCGGAGGGATTCAAGCACTGACTTCGGGGCCCTAACCGCTGGATCCAGCCGTATCTGCGCCGTCACGCAGATTTTGCCCGCTTGCGTTCGTTAGGTCATATTTATGCGGCTCCCCATAATTTTCTGCCAGAGATATGACTACTTACGAAGCACCGCTCGATGAGATGCAATTCGTTATACGCGAACTTGCCGCACTCGATACCCTGACTGCTCTTCCCGAGTGGCGAGATATCGACGCTGAAACAGTCAACGCGGTTCTGCAGGAAGCCAGCCGTTTTGCCAGCGAAGTTCTGGCGCCGCTTAATCAAACGGGTGACCAGAGAGGGGTTATCTGTAAAGACAATCACGTCATTACCGCACCGGGCTTTCGCGAGGCTTACCAGCGGTACGTAACGAGCGGATGGAATCGCTTGGGGTTCGATGAGGACTACGGCGGGCAATCTATGCCAAATCTGGTCGGCGCCGCGGTGCAAGAGATGTGGAAGTCAGCCAACCTCGCATTCTCAGCCTGCTTCCAACTAACCCAGGGCGCGGCAGAGGCGATCCTTCAACGCAGTACCGAGGAACAAAGGAAGAAATATCTGCCGGCTATGATCGAAGGCAGATGGACCGGCACAATGAATTTGACCGAGCCACAGGCTGGCTCAGATCTAGCCGCGGTCAGAACCCGAGCGGTCCGGCAAGAGGATGGTTCCTATCGGCTCTTTGGTCAGAAGATTTTCATTACCTACGGTGAACATGATCTGGCGGAAAACATTATTCATCTGGTGTTGGCGCGTACACCGGATGCTCCCCCCGGAGTTAAAGGAATCTCGTTATTTATCGTCCCAAAATTTCTGGTAAATGACGACGGCACTTTGGGATCGCGGAATGATGCCTTCTGCCTTTCCGTGGAGCACAAGCTAGGCATTCACGGCAGTCCCACCTGTGTGTTGTCTTATGGCGACCAGGGAGGCGCTGTCGGCTATCTGGTCGGCGAAGAGAATCGCGGCCTCGAATACATGTTCACGATGATGAACGTGGCCCGGATATCGGTTGGTCTGGAAGGGGTTGCCATTGGAGAACGCGCCTATCAACAGGCGCGAGAATACGCCAGAACGCGGGTCCAGGGACGTGATGTTTCCGGCAGCGACCAATCGGTGCCCATCATTCGACATCCGGATGTGCGGCGAATGCTGCTCTTGATGAAGGCACAGACTGAAGCGACTCGGGCTCTCGCTTATGTCGTGGTTGCCGCTCGCGATTTGGCGGGCCATCACCCTGACGAACAGATCCGGCAACGCAATCAAGCGTTTGTCGAACTGATGACTCCAATTGTGAAAGGTTGGAGCACAGAAACGGGCATCGAAATCGCCTCTCTGGGAATTCAGGTTCACGGAGGAATGGGCTACGTTGAGGAGACCGGCGCGGCCCAACACTGGCGGGATGCCAGAATCACAACGATCTACGAAGGGACAACTGGGATCCAGGCCAACGATTTGATCGGTCGCAAGATTGCGCGCGATCAGGGAATAACGATCCGAGCCGTTTTGGAAGAAATACGCGCGTTTGCCAGCCAGCTAGAAGCTCAGGACGCTTCCCTGCTCAGTATCAAAAACAGCTTGGTGCAAGGTGCCGACGCACTCGCCGCCGCGACGGAGTTTATCCTGACTAGTTTCCAGGCCGATCCGCGAAGGGTGATGTTCGGCGCCGTACCGTTCCTCAAACTTTTCGGAATTGTCGCCGGCGGCTGGCAACTAGCGCGCGGAGCTAAAATATCCGCTGCTCGTTTAGGCGAAGGGAAAGGTGATCCAGCGTTTTACAAGGCGAAGATCGCCACAGCTCGTTTCTTTGCCGAACACGTGCTCGCGATTGCTCCGGGGTTAGCACATGCGGTGATCCACGGTGGTGAAGTGGATGGTTTGCTTTCCGACGATCAGTTGTGAGTGTGTCTGTCCTTACGTGTTCGGGCCTCCCCTCGTCGGGAAGGCGTACGTCCTCGCGCGCCGCGAACGGGTCTGCATCGTCGCAATAACCGAGCTCCCAATTGGGTTTACGCTGCGCTTGGAAAACGGAGCGCGGGGATGCGATCCTTCCCCGGGCCTTTTCGCGGCCCAACCCCTTTACTCGACGATCTGAAGAATGGCCTGATGGCCGGTGCGGGCAGCGGCGGCGGTTAAGAGATTCCGCATCGCGGTGATGGTATGACCGTTCCGCCCGATCACTTTACCGACGTCGGAACGGCGCATTTCTACCTTAAAGATGAGCTTTTTCCCCTGCTCTTGCCTGGTCACCAGCACCTCTTCCGGTGCATCCACTAGGTGCTGGATTACGAACTCGAGGAAATTTTCCACAAAACGTGTTCTCCGAAGTCCCGCGCCTGCGGGGCGCCCCAAACTACGCAGCTGGAGCCGGAACCACGGTCTTCTTGCGAGCTTTCTTAATGATGCTTGCCACCGTCTCGCTGGGTTGAGCGCCGTTCTTTACCCAATATTCCGCGCGATCAAGGTTGAGCTCGTAGTTCTCACCCGTCTTTCGCGGATCGTAGTTACCAATCACTTCAATGAACTTGCCATCACGCGGACTTCTTTTGTCCGCCACTACTACACGATAAAAGGGGCGATTTTTCGCACCTTCTCGCCTTAATCTGATCGAAACTGCCATATTATCTTCTGCAGAAAAGCGTCCCGAGCTCTCTGCTTATCTTCCAAACGTTCCGGCACCGGGGACACGGGCCAACATCTTCTTCATC
>JAFAHI010000486.1 GCA_019237325.1 Verrucomicrobiota bacterium
GGTATCAACGCTCCACCTTGACTACCCCAAGATTATTGAGGTGCAGGTTATTCTTGATGTTCAGAAATATCGGCATCAAGCGGAGGTGATTTTGCACTGCAGCAATCACGTCACTCTCGAAGCCAGCGCCACGTCGAATGACATGTATGCGTCGATCGATCAGGTTGTGCTGCGCATTGCCCGCCAAATGCGGAAATGCAAAACCCGCTTGATGCGCAACCACCGCCCAGGACGACGGCAACAAGCACGAGTAATCGCGGACAATTCGCCCAAGTGGGAGTGGCTCGTGGACAGGGAGGCACTGAATGGCGCTCCGATCGAGGAGGTCGAGAGCGAAGTCGAAACCGAAACCAATGGGCCCGATCTGATCCAGACGGAAAAATATCCGGTAAAACCGATGTCACCGGAGGAAGCCGTTTTGCAGATGGAGTTTTCGAAGAAGCAATTCCTGGTTTTTCTGAATGCCAAAACGGAAAAGGTGAGCGTGCTCTACCGCCGAAAGCATGGTGACTTCGGTCTGATAGAGCCGACTTTCAACTAACGCTTTTGCGCAGCCGAAGACGTTAAGGGACGAGCTTATGCTCGTCCCTTCATTTGACGACCGCGATCATGTTGAATTATCGGAGAACGAGTCAAAGGGCGAGCACAGGCTCGCTCCTACCGGGCATCGAGCGAAATGAATTTTCCGCCCGATGATCAAAGGCAAAAGACCGTTCATCGAGGTTGGCGAGTTTTACAGCCGGCACGCGGAGGCTCTACAACTAAAATTGGTCGGGCCGGCAATTGGTTTTGATCGCAAAATACGCGAACCAACCATCAATCGTCCGGGCCTAGCGCTTTCCGGCTTTTTCGTCTACTTCGCAGGAAAGCGGATCCAGGTCTTAGGGAATGCCGAATCGAGTTATCTGAAGAGCCTCGACGAGGCAGAAGAGCGCGCCCGTTGTTTCCAGCTCTGCGCTCAACATATACCCTGTGTGGTCGTCTCACGCAGTCTGCCGGTACCACGCGGTCTGGTCGAGGCGGCCGCTGAACATCATATCGCCATTTTCCGGTGCCCGTTGGTTACGATGCGATTTATCAACGCGGCAACGATCGCGCTGGAAATGGATTTTGCCCCGACCTCGACCGAACACGGTAGCATGGTCGATATCATGGGGATCGGGACCCTCATCCGAGGGAGTAGCGGAATTGGCAAAAGTGAATGCGTGCTGGGTTTAATCGAGCGGGGCCACAGTCTGGTTAGTGACGATGTGACCCGCTTCCGGGCCATCGAGGGGAGAGAGCTGGTCGGTACCGCCCCGGACCTGACCCGATACCACATGGAGGTGCGAGGCCTTGGCATCATCAATGTTGCATCCATCTTCGGCGTCGGCAGTATACGTCTGGAGAAGCGCCTTGACTTAGTCGTGACCCTCGTGGATTGGCACGAACTGGAAGAGGTTGATAGGATTGGACTTGAACAAGAATATTATGAGATCCTTGGGATCCGAATCCCGCGTGTCACCATTCCTGTACGTACAGGGCGAGACCTTGCCCGTTTGGTGGAAGTTGGGGCGCTCGACCAGAAGCTAAAAAGTTTGGGCCAAAACAGCGCAGTGGAATTTAATCAGCGGCTATTGAGCTTGATGCAAAAGAATAAGGAGAAGTAAATGGGGTTATTGAACAAACGTTCGGGGCCCGAGAAAGTTAAGCGAGAAGTGACCATCGTGAACAAGCTTGGTCTGCATGCTCGCCCTGCCGCGATGTTTGTCCGAGTGGCGAATAAGCATCGGGCTGAAATCTGGGTCGAGAAGGACGGGGAACAGGTCAATGGCAAGAGCATCATGGGACTAATGATGCTTGCGGCGGGCCAGGGAACGAAGTTATTGATTTCCGCAGAAGGTTCAGACGCTGACAAGGCGGTGCAAGAACTGGAGAGGCTAATTCAAGGCAAGTTTAATGAAGAATGATTATCGGGAGGGATCGCGTCGCCGCGATCCGTTATGCCGAGAGCCGAAATGTCCGCTCGAACGTTCAAACGTATGCGGCGCCGACGACCTTTCCTCGGCGCGCGAGTACGCGCGCCCTCCCTTGCGCGGGGCACGCCGCATCGATAAACCCCAATCATTTTACGCAAACCCTTTCTTTCTAATCGAATCTTACGTTTCTTTCATTAGGTTCTGATCTCGAATGAGTGATGAGGAAGTACGGCTTCGAGGTGTCGGCGTTTCCGCCGGAATTGGTCGCGGCACTGTCTTCATCCATCATCCGGAGGACGAAGAACCACCGAAAAAGAAGATAGATAGCAGCGACGTCCCCGGAGAAATTGCCCGGTTTGAGGCTGCTCTTATCGCTACCAGGGCGCAGATCCTGGAGATGCAACAGAAGATCGCCGAAGCGATCGGCGCCAAGGACGCGAGTATTTTCGATGCCCACCTACTGGTCGTCGAGGACCATACTTTGATCGACGAGGTATTACGCACCTTGCGGCGTGACTTGTGGAATGTGGAGTTTGTCTTTTCCGAGGTTGCTAACCGCTATGCGCGCACGTTGAGCGAGATCGATGATCCGTATCTTCGGGAGCGTGCCTTCGATATTCACGATGTCACTAAGAGGATCATCCGCAATCTGCTTGGGCGATCCGGGCGGCCGTTGTCACAGATGGAAGAACCGCACGTCATCGTGGCGCATAATCTCACTCCGTCTGATGCCGCCACCTTGAATCGGCAGTACGTCCTCGGTATCGCGACTGATATCGGGAGTCGAACTTCGCACACGGCCATCATGGCTCGTT
>JAFAHI010000533.1 GCA_019237325.1 Verrucomicrobiota bacterium
TCTCACGCGCGAGGCTCAGCCGAGCAGCCATCATTGACGCTATTCAACTCCCTCGGTAATTTTCAGGCGTGCCGAAGTTGGTCATACCGCGAAAGGCTGTTTACCGTCTCTCGCTCTATTATCGGGTATTGGAACGCCTCAACCAGAACCGGATTGAGACGGTTTCCTCGGATGCACTGGCAAAAGCGGCTGGAGTAAAGCCGACTCAGCTCCGTAAAGACCTGACCTATTTTGGTCAGTTCGGCACTCGGGGACTAGGTTATAAGGTCGAGTCATTGCTGGCGAAGCTGACCGGCGTATTGAGGACCACCCGTTTTCAACCCGTGATCTTGGTGGGGGCGGGGAACCTCGGTTCCGCATTGTTGCGCTACGATGGGTTTGCCAAAGAGGGGTTCGAAATCATAGCGGCTTTCGATAGCCGTCCCGAGGGCGCCAAAACTGACAACTGTAAGGTGCCAATCCAGCCCGTCGAACAAATGAAAGAATTCGTCCGGGAACACAGTATAAAATTGGCGATCTTAGCCGTCCCAGGGGTTGCAGCCCAAGAGGTGACCAATCAGCTGGTAGAGGCCGGCATCCAGGCGATTCTTAACTTTTCGCCGTTAATTTTGCAGGTTCCCCCGCATGTGGTGGTCAACAACGTGAACCTGGCGATCGAGCTGGAAAATCTTACGTATTTTATCACTTAGCCGCCTCGGTAGGGATGAGCTCCTGCTCATCCGGTGGTAGGGCTCCCGAATGGTCTGGCTTGGTGGAGCGAGGCTCCCGAATAACTCAATGCATTCGCAGGGTCTCGAATTTCCTCGTGCCGGACCGTGATGTTAGGACGAAACGTGCGCCGAGCCGTGGTCTAGCGCTGGGCCACGGCTCGGCGCGTCTACCGGTCCAGCCGCACGTCTTCTGGCCGGAAAATTAAATCCTCCGCGAAAACGCAAAAAACGTTCGGGAACCTCGCCCCACGAAGGAAGACCACTCTGGAGCCGCCATCGGATGAGCGGGAGCTCATCCCTACCGTTACACTCCCAACCGGGGCCCGGCGTGCCCGAGAATCTTTACCGTTTGGTTAAGTTGCTCGATTTTTAGCGGCTTTTTCAACACCGTTACCGGGCTGATCTGCAAGATGCGATCGAGAACTTCGGAATCAGGATACCCGGTGATGACGATCACATTGAGGTCGGGATCGATCTGTTTGGCATTCCGATAAACTTGGTCTCCCGGGGCGTCGGGAAGCTGAAGATCCAGAAACATCAGATCGAATTTCTGTTTTTTCAGGTTGGCAACCGCATCCTTGGCCGTTCCAACCACAACCCGGCTAAACCCAACTTTTTTAAGGAAATTCCTGAACAGCTCTTGTAGTCCTGGGTCGTCGTCCACTACGAGCACGGTGGGTTGCCCCTGCTTGTCCTGGTGCAGGATATCCCGGTCGAGCGAGGATTTCTTAATCCGCCACCGACCTCCTATCTGGATTGCTGGGATTTGGCCCCTTTGAACTAGGTAATAGACGGTAGGGAGGGGGATTCGAAGGTATTCCGCTGTTTCTTTAACCGTCAGCAGATTATGATTAGGGGGCTCGCTCACAGATATCGGCCTAGCAGATCGAGTTGAATTTGAATGTAGGATTGTTATGAGATTAAGACAGATTCGTCAATAGAACGTTTTTCCACGATCTAGATAGATGTTACGATTTTTCGCAATGTTTCGCAGTTTGCATGGGTTTCGCCCGAAGCTCATCCCCAGGACAAATGGCAAGTGAAGGCGGCAAATCTGGGTGGCGGAACGCGAAATTTGTCATTTGCCATCTGTTATGTGTCATTTCGAATGAGCCTCAGGCAAAGTCGAAAAATCTGCCCGTGATCGAACCAAAACCAATCAGTTGAAACCAGGACGCTAAACGCATGCAAAAACGTATCGAAAAAGACTCCATGGGCACGATGGAGGTTCCGGGTGATGCCCTGTATGGGGCCACCACCCAAAGGGCGGTGCTAAACTTTCCGATCAGCGGTTATCGGTTTAGCCGGCCATTTATCCGTGCGCTTGGCTTGGTGAAATGGTCGGCCGCACTGGCTAATCGAGATCTGGGCAAGCTGGAGGAGGACCGGGCACAGCTGATTGCCCAGGCGGCGGAAGAACTGATCGATGGCCATTTGGACGCGCATTTTCCCATCGATATTTTCCAGACTGGGTCCGGCACCAGCACAAACATGAACGCCAATGAGGTGATTGCGAACCGGTGCAGCCAGATCGCCGGGAAACCCATCGGCTCGAAAGACCCGGTTCATCCCAACGATCACGTCAACATGAGCCAGTCCAGCAATGACGTGATCCCGACCTCGATTCATATTGCAGTGGCGGAATCGATACGGGGCGAATTGATGCCGGCCTTGGATCATTTGCAGCAGGGCCTGGAGACGAAAGCTCAAGAGTTTTGGGACGTAATCAAGATCGGCAGAACGCATATGATGGACGCGACTCCGATCCGGCTAGGGCAGGAATTCAGCGGCTATGCCAAGCAGATCGAGCACGGCAAGCTTCGCGCAGGTAACGCGATTGCTGCGGTTGAAGAACTGGCGCTGGGAGGGACGGCGGTTGGGACCGGGCTCAATAGCCATCCGGAATTTGCCGGTAAAGTAATGGGCTACCTGTGGAACCGGACCGGAGTCGCGTTCAGAGAGGCAAGAAACCATTTTGAGGCGCAGGGAGCTAAAGACGGGCTCGTAGAAGCGAGCAGTCAGTTGCGCAACATTGCCGTCAGTCTATTCAAGATCGCGAATGATATTCGCTTGTTGAGCAGCGGTCCTCGATGTGGGATCGGCGAGCTACAGCTGCCGGCCACCCAGCCGGGAAGTTCGATCATGCCGGGCAAAGTGAATCCGGTGATGTGTGAGGCCGTGGTCCAGGTCTGCGCCCAGGTCTTTGGCAATGATACCGCAGTCTACTGGGGTGGGGCCACCGGACAGCTAGAGCTCAATGTGATGATGCCGATGATTGCCCACAACGTTTTAGAGAGCATCAGGCTGCTGAGCAACGTCACGCGGGTATTCCAAGATAAATGTGTAGATGGGATTACCGCCAATCGGGAACATGCCGCAGAACTAGTGGAACAAAGTATGGCGCTCGTAACCAGTCTAGCACCGATAATCGGTTACGATCGCGCGGCCGAGATCGCTAAAGAAAGTGTAAAGACCGGAAAAACCATCCGAACTCTCTGCCGGGAAAAGAAGATCTTGCCCGAGGATCAACTAACCGCTGCGTTGGATCCGGAGGAAATGACCAAGCCCGGGGGAGAGGGCTCAGCCGGCGGTTAGCCCGGCGGTGTGCTCGGCTGAGCCTCGCACTGTGAGAAGTGAGACGTGATTAGTGAGAGGTGAGATGTAGGCTCGCGCCTCGGCCACGCGGCGACACTTTTCACATAAGTCCCATTCGTCGCCAGCTCGCACGCTTTCACCTCAATCAAAGCACGCCATTACCCTGCAGCCACCACCTCTCACCTCTCACCAATCACGTCTCACTTCTCACAGTGCGAGGCTCAGCCGAGCACAATTTCGACTGCTCTCTGAATGGCTGCGGCCTGGGCTTGTACCCGGGCGCCGAGCTCATATTCAGAGGGGGTTTCAAAGGTGATCGTGTGGGGACTATGATTGAAGGCGAGATAAGCGGCTTCCGGCATCACCGGGAATTGTTTGTGCCGGATACGACGCTTGATTGAACCTTGGAGGGCCGTTCGGCCCTCGATCTTTTTCCGGAGATCAATGGGCACGTAATAGCCGGCTGCAGTTAGTAATTCGAGGCCGATTTGGCGGTCAGCCGATCCCCGATGCCGGACTTCGTAAAGATAGACTCCCTGAGCGTCATAATCTTCATGCAGACACATCGAGAAGGAAAAAGAGTAACCTTTCAGCAATTCTTTGTGCGCCGTGATCTCAGGGACGTTGTCCAAGTGATAGCTACGGTTAAGGTCACGGCCTTCAGCGTCGACTCGACGGTTATGAATCAGCCCCCAAGGATTTAAACAGGGCAGCATGAACAACGGCAAACGCCGAAGGTATTTCAGGTTCAATTGCGCCCACAGATAAAGGCCTTCAGTGGAAGCGGGTTCGTCGCCATGAATTCCGGCCGAGAGATAGATTCCTTCCGTGGCTTCGAGCGCCGGCGAGCGGACACAGAGAAGTTCATATTCGTCGGAAGTCGCGAAAGACTCGCAAAAGAGATTTGCTCTGCGGGCCAAGCTCTTCCAGCGACGCGCGAGATAGAGATAATCGTGGGCG
>JAFAHI010000557.1 GCA_019237325.1 Verrucomicrobiota bacterium
CCTTGCGAAGCGGCGGAACTGCTCGATGCCGCTAAATAAGGAGTATTCGGGTTGTTCAGGCGAGAGGTTTCACCATTTTCACACCCCGCTACACATGCTACCAAGACGACTGCCGCGAAAACTCTTAGACTCATAAACAACGACGGAGGTTCAAATAATGGTCTTAGACCAAAAGGTCAAGCATTTGAGGGCGAGCGATCACAGGGCCAGGAGGTGAGAAGTGATTGGTGATTAGTGATTGGTGATTTGTGGGGCCGCGAAAGCGACCGAGACTTAGTGACTTAAGCCTGTCGATGTCGCCATTTTGACCGCCGTAGGCGCAAGCCACCAATCACTAATCACCAATCACAAGTTCCCTCCCAACCCCCTAGCTCCTCCGATTGCTTCCGGGCGCGCCATCTGCTATAACAAGTCCGGGTAAAGCTATGCCGACGTACGAATACCGCTGTGAAAAGTGTAAGGAGACTTTCGAAATGTTTCAGTCCATGAAGGACGATGCGTTGCAGGTTTGCCCGCAGGAGCACTGCCGTCTAGAGACCTGGGGCCACGGGAAAGTGAAGCGGTTACTTGGCGCCGGCGCCGGACTGATTTTCAAGGGCTCGGGATTTTATATCACGGACTATCGAAGCAAAAGTTACTCTGAGGCTGCCAAGAAGGAGAGTGGCAGCAAAGAAAGCGGCGGGGCGAAGACCGATAGTAGCGCCTCGAAAACCACTAAAGAAAAGAGTTCCAGCGGAAGCGGCTCAAAATCAGAAAGTTAACCCGGCGACGCGGTAGTGATCAGTAATCAGTAGGTCAGTGATCAGTGAACTACTGGCGGCGGAAACGACAGCCGATGCCCCTGGGTGCGGTTTGACTGATTACTGATTCACTGATTAGTGATTACTGACTTGGGGCCAGAAACTGCGGGATCGATACGCTAGCGAGCCGAATCGTGACTATAGTCTGAAAGTATGTCCGGGAAGCCGACCAAGCTGCCCGCGGAGAAAGAGAGCGGTGGCAGCGCGCCTGTTAAGACCAAGGCGTCCAGAGGATCGCCGAAAGCTTCGGCGGTGCCGTTCGAAAAGTTCGACTCCGCGCTACGCCATTTTCTGAACCGCTTGGTTGGAATCGTGATCGCCGGCTTCGTTTTCGGTTGCCTGGTCTTGATCTGCCAACCGCCGGAGAAATTGCCGGCACCTCATTCTGGAGGGAGTGGCCTCGCTGTGATGCAAGTAATTGTTCAGGCGAAAGCATCGCACGGCAGCGATGTCGCCGAGCTGTCAGAAGCTGATGTTAACGATTATTTGGCGCAACGGACCGCGCCGCGCGGATTTCTTTTCGATAGTCTCTGCCGGTTTGATGGGGTGATCGTCTCATTTCAGCCAAAGGTGTGCCGGATCTTCACCCGATACTCGATCTTTGGTTATCCGATTTATCTCTCCGGGGCTTATACCGCTCGGGACGATTTCGGGCGGCCGGCCTTCGACAATCGAGGCGGCGCCATCGGCCGCCTCGCAATCGCGCCGGTATTCATGGGGACCATTCAGTATCCATTTTTCGGGCAGCTCTGGAACGGGTTTGGGATCGAGCGAGAAACGCTGAACCAATTCCGCAGCGTCGAGTTTGAGCAGGGTATGGTGAGACTGTTACCCGAGCAGTAGGCGAGGGTAATATTTCGTAATCGTCCTCGTCGTCGTCCTCGTGCTCGAAGGGGCTAGCGCGTTCATGTGATGTGTAATCGCCCAGCGCCTGGAGGGGAGCCGCTTTGGCGCGTATCCGGTCACCCCGCGAATTTCGTCTTATCGCTAGTGCGGCCGAAACGCGTGAAAACAGGCGGCTCCCAGAAACGACCCAGCGCGATGCATTCACTCGTGGCCTTCGATTGATTTACACCCGGCTCATAGAGATGCATTGCGCTGGGTTATTCGCGGGAGCCGCCTGCTTTCACACGTTCCGGCCGTATTCGCACTGAGACGTAACTTGCGGGTAGCCGGGGCACATGCCAAAGCGGCTCCCCTCCAGGTGTTGTCAGCAAACGCGTCTTATTAGCGTGCCAGCCCTTTCGAGGACGAGGACGACGACGAGTACGATTACGAAGAGTGACGCGCCCAACGAACAAAGGATGACAAAATCAGCGACTTCCGTATATTGGGAAGGTGTTTCGCCTGACGCGAAGGGAACAAATCTTTATAATCCTATTCTTGTCCGCTATTTTCGTCGGAGCGATTGTGAAACACTTTCGCGACGCCGCTACGCCGGCTCCGCCACTCTTAGAAAACAGTAGGTAATGCAGAAATCGTTCAACGAAATCGTCGAGGAGATTGTAAAAAAAGATCCGCGGTACGAAGCAGCCGCTTATGAGTTCGTGAAAGAGGCGCTGGAATTTACGATCAAGCAAAACAAGCGGAGCCAAACGGGCCTCAACGTCCATGTAACCGCGAAAGAATTGATGGCGGGGTTCCAGCAATATGCGTTGAAAGAATTTGGTCCTATGGCAATGACGGTTTTCGAATACTGGCGGGTTACCTCTTCCCTGGATGTAGGGAACATCGTATTCAATCTGATCGGTGCGGGAGTCTTCGGCAAAACAGACTCTGACAGCCCGCAAGATTTCCAAGACGGAGTGGACTTTCAGGAAGCTTTTGTCGCTCCCTTCGAGCCGCTGAGAACCAGCACGACGAAGAGATCGTAGTTTCGGGCGCAACGAATGGACGCTCCTGAAATCGTGGTGGAAAAATCCGCCCTGTCCAACGGTCTAACTCTGTTAGTAGCGCCGGAGCACTATGCCAGTGTGGCCAGCGTACAGGTATGGTGTGAAACCGGCAGTGTGCATGAGGCGGAATGGGTCGGGGGCGGCTTAACTCATTTGCTCGAACACATGCTGTTCAAGGGCACCGCCAAACGAAACGCCCAACAGATTAATGAGGAAATTCATCAAGTGGGCGGTTACCTGAACGCTTACACCTCATTCGATCGCACCGTTTTTTGGGTCGATTGCCCCGCCGCGGCAGTGTCGACGGCTTTGGATCTCGTCGCCGATATGTTGTTCCAATCCGTAATCGACGAACAGGAAATGAGCCGGGAAATGGACGTCATCCGGCGGGAATTTGATTTGGGCTATGACGATCCGGACCGGATGTTGAGCCACCTGACATTCGCTACGGCGTATCAAGCACATCCTTGCCGTTATCCCGTCATCGGGTTGCGCCGGATTTTCGATCAGATCGATCGAGAAACTCTGTTAGCCTATTACCGGCGGCGTTACGTTCCGGAGAACGTTTTCGTAGTTGTGTCCGGCGATGTCGAGGTAGCCCGGGTACAGGAGTGGGTGGAGAAGTTCTTTGGGCCAATACCGGCAAAGCCATTGGCGCCGGTGGTGATTCCGGCCGAGCCGCCGCAGGCGGGCCGGCGTGATGAGGTTGAGCCTTTCGAGACAGCGGTTGGTTATTTCAACTTGGCGTGGCATGTGCCTGCCGTTTTCCATCACGATGTACCCGCGTTGGATGTGCTTTCCATCCTGCTTGGCGGCGGCGCCAGCTCTTTTCTTTTCGAGGAAGTGCGGGAAAAACTCGGATTTGTGCATTCCATCGGGGCCTATTCGTTCACTCCCGCTTTTCCGGGGCTGCTAACGGTTTCCGGGACGTGCCCTATCGAGAAAAGTGATGAGATAGATGAGATAGTACTCACTAAACTGGGGGCCTGGCGAAAGGAGAGTTTAGGTTCAGACGCACTGGCCAAAGCCAAGCGGATTATCTGGGTAAGCGCTTTGGAACAGCTGCAAACCGTACGCGGGATCGCCTCGGATATCGGACTGAACTGGCTTTACACCAGAAACCTCAAGTTCAATCAACGCTATCTCAAACGAGTCGAAACCGTAACTTCCGAACAAGTTCACGAAGTGTTCGATCGTTATCTGACAGAGGACAATTTAAATGTCGTCGCGCTGCGCCCCCAGACCTTGACGCGGCCACCTGCGGTGCGGAGCCGGGCAGAGAAGAAGAATCAGGTCCGAGTATTACCGAACGGCGTGCCGGTAGTGCTAATTCCCGACGATCGGCTGCCGGTGCTGCATGCGACACTGGTCTGCGCGGGAGGAGTGTTGGCGGAACCGCCGAAACGAGGTGGGCTCGCCCGTTTCTACACTCAGTGCTTGTTGAAGGGAACGGCTAAAAATAGCGCTCAAGAGATCGCGGATAGGATCGAAAGCTTAGGCGGCTCCCTTTTCGGGGATTCTGGCTACAACTCGTTCCGTCTCGGCTTCAGCTCGCTAACGGACGATTTCGGGCGAGTGCTGCCGCTGGTGACGGAAATTTTATCCGTGCCGACATTTCCGGAGGAGGCCATCGAAAGGGAAAGAGCAAGCCAGATCGCGACGATTGATGCGGACGAGTTGCAATCCGGCGTGATCGCGCGCAATACGTTGCGCGGCGCCGTCTATGGAAGTCATCCATACGCGGTGAATCCGCTCGGGACAAAAGCAAGCGTTGCCAACATTGAGCGCAAGGATCTGGTCCAACTCCATGAATGGGTGAAAAGCAGCTCGGCCTGGGTGCTTGGCATCTGCGGCCACTTTAATGAAAAGAAATTGTGGGACGAGCTTTGCCAAACGATTGGGTCGCTCCCCCAACGACCTGCTCGCTACTCATTCGAGATGCCGGCGGTGAAGCCTTTTGCAGCGCAGACAATCGTGCAGAGAAACGATAAGCATCAGGCGTTTGCAACCGTTGGGTATCTCGCATGTACCTTGTCGGATCCCGACCGGGTCGCTTTTGAAGCTTTGGATGAAGCTGCCGGCGACGCCAGCTCGCGCTTTTTCGTCAAGCTCCGAGAGGAGTTGGGTCTGGCTTATTCTGTAGGAACGTCTCTTGCGCTCGGCTTGGCGCCTGGCCTATTTACTTTCTATGCGGCCACGGCCTCGGAGACGGTGGATGACGTGACGAAGCTGTACCACCAGGAAATCGACGTCTTGGCTGCAAAGGGCTTATCCGAAGAAGAATTCGAGCGGTCCCAGAAGAAGCTGCTAGCCCAGATCGGATTCCAGAAACAGAACCTCGAGTCTTATTGCCATAGCCTGGCCCTTAACCAGTTGTACGGATTTAGCCTCGATTACTTTGACCAACGGCAGAGGCAGATCG
>JAFAHI010000653.1 GCA_019237325.1 Verrucomicrobiota bacterium
CGGCGGGAGTGACCTTGGTCGTGAGAAGTGAGAAGTGATTGGAGAGAAGTGAGATGTCGCCGGAAGGGATGAGCTCCCGCTCATCCTGAAGAGCCTCGGCAGCGATACGGGCCGTTCGAACGATAACAGCGGATGAGCGGGAGCTCATCCCTACCGGCCCTATGAGCGACGATCTGCCCAGTCCTAGCTACCACCGCTACGCTCGTGCGGTATTGTTCCACAACCTATTGAGCGGGAAGGCGACTCAGCAGGTTCTGGCTTCGGTTCGGGAGCGGATTTCCTCTTCGATTCCGGCGGTTGAAGAGCATGGGATCGAGACAGAGGCGGTAACTGCGGTCACCGTACGTCAGGCACTCGATAAAAAGCCGGATCTGGTTGTGGTCGCGGGTGGGGACGGTACCATCCGGTTAATCGCTTCGGAGTTGGTTGGCACCAACATTCCATTGGCCATCATTCCGGTTGGCACATTCAACAACCTCGCATTGAGTCTGGGACTCCCGTCGGATCCATTGGCTGCCTGTGCGGTGGTGGAGAACGGGACGCTGACTCGCGTCGATGTCGGAATTGCGGACGAGAACAATTTCTTTTTTGAAGCAGCCGGAGTGGGTGTCGATGCCGAGATTTTTCCGATTGGAGAAGAGATTAAGCGAGGCCGTTTTCTAGCGATTTTCCAAGCTTTACGGACGGTGCTGGTTCATCGCCAGACTCCGGTTGAGCTGAAATTTGATCGGCCGGTGGACCAAGCTTACCAGGCGTCCTTTCGAGGTTATGTCCCACTCCAGCGTCGAAGACGCCGCTTTCGAAAATCCAGGAATCGAGTCCGGCTGCGGTGTTCGTTCGTAGCGGTCGCTAACGGGCCGTTTTATGGAACCAACCTCACGGTCTGTCCCGGCGCGAAGATGGACGACGGTCTCTTGACCATCGCTGTTTACCGGGACTTCAGTAAGCGCGAGCTGGCGCTTCATCTTTGGTCAATTAGCCGAGGGACTTACCGGCTTCACCCGAAGGTAGAGACGTTTGAAAGCCGTCGACTGGAGGTCTTTTCTCGGACCCGCTTACAGGTGCATGTCGATGGAATTTTGATTGGGACGACGCCGGTGCGGTTTGGGGTGCGGCCGGGAGTGTTGACGGTTTTGGTGCCGATGGGGGCGGGGGGGTGAGCGGTAAGCAGTGAGCAGTAAGCGGTAAGCAGTGGGAGGAGCTACGAGGGGAAGCCTGTAGTCGTGCCACGGATGGGACCTGTAGGACCTAGAGGACTTATGTGGGAGGTCTATTGGTCCCGTACTAACCGCGGCTCCCTGAACGTGCGACACTCCTAGCTCCTCGACTGCTTACTGCGCACCGCTTACTGCTTACTTTTGTGTGCCGGTCGTAGAAGTGACTGCCGCTCTAAGGGTGCCAACAGACCCAAAATCCGCCCGGAGTCGGTAGCATTTACACAAATTAGTTGTGGTTTTCCGCTTGATCTCGAGGGTGCGTGGAGCCAAGCTTGGTACCTTCTCATATGACGTTAACCGAGAAAATTTTGGCGCGCGCAAGCGGGCGACCCCGGGTCGAACCCGGTGATAATGTTTGGGTCGAGACCGATATTTTGCTGACACACGATGTCTGCGGGCCAGGGAGCATTGGGGTGTTCAAGCGTGAGTTTGGACAAGACGCGAGGGTTTGGGATCCGTCGAAAATCGTGATTATCCCGGATCATTACATTTTCACAGCAGACCGGCTCTCGAACCGGAACGTAGATATCCTGCGTGATTTCGCGAAAGAGCAGGGGCTGCCCTACTTCTATGATGTGATTGATGATCCCAACGGCTCGTGGACGTTCAATGCCGAGGTTGGTCAAATAAAGCGACAGTACGGATCTCGCTATCAAGGTGTGTGCCATGCGGCGCTGCCTCGATTGGGACATGCGCGGCCCGGCGAAGTTTTGTTCGGTACAGACTCCCATACCTGTATGGCCGGAGCGTTTGGCGAGTTTGCGACCGGTATCGGGAACACGGATGCCGGCTTCATTCTCGGGACTGGTAAGCTCCTGGTGAAGGTGCCGGAGACAATGCGATTCTATTTGGAAGGCGCGATGCCTCCCGGGGTGATGGCCAAGGACGTTATACTTTGGGTAATTGGCGACATCGGATTTGATGGAGCTACTTACCGAGCGATGCAATGGGAAGGACCAGGCGTCGGTTCATTAAATATGGATGATCGCATGACCATTGCGAATATGGCGATCGAAGCCGGCGGCAAAAACGGGATCTTTCCGGCGGACAAAGCGACGCATGAGTACGTTAGCGAGCGGACCACCCGCAATGGGACAAAGGCCGACTATAACCCGGTCGAACTCGATAAAGATCAAAAACTGATTTTCGATAAGGTGTACGATCTTTCGAAGCTGGAACCGACGGTGGCGATGCACCCGAATCCAGGGAATCGGGCGTTAGCGAAGGAGCTGGAGAAGGTCAAACTGGATCGAGCGTATATCGGCTCATGCACTGGCGGTAAAGCCAGCGATTTTTTCGCATTCGCTAAAGTGGTCAAAGGCCGGCACGTTAAGATCGACACGTACGGAGTGCCGGCGACCTCCGATGTGGTGCAGGAATTAAAAGAGACGCTCTGGGAAACGCAATCGGTCTGGAATGTGTTAGTTGAAGCGGGAGTAAAGATGACGGAAAACGCGTCTTGTGCGGCGTGTTTGGGCGGACCCACAGATACGTTTGCCCGCTTAAATGCTCCGTTGACCTGTATCAGCGCGACGAACCGAAATTTTCCGGGACGGATGGGAAGCAAAGAAGCCAAAGTCTATTTGGCGAGCCCCTATACCGTTGCCGCATCGGCGTTGACCGGACACGTCACCGATCCGCGCGAGTTTTTGAGCTGAGATCCAGATAAATTCATCACAGAGAGCCCAAAGATGTGATTGGTGATTAGTGCTTGGTAAACGGAAAGATCCTCTGGACAACCAATCACCTTTCACCAATCACTAATCACTTTTCTGTCGGCTCTGTGTCTCTGTGGTGAAATTCGTTTTCTATTAAGAGTATGGCCAAAGTAGTTACCAGCCCAGTTTATGTAGTCGGAGATAATATCGATACCGACCAGATTATCCCGGCACAATATCTCACCTTGGTGCCGACCATTCCGGAAGAGTATAAGAAGCTCGGCTCTTATGCGATGGTTGGTCTGCCAGACGAGTTGTATCCGACGCGGTTCATGGTGGAAGGGAGCACTGAAGCAGAATTTAAGATCGTCATAGGAGGGAAAAACTTCGGCTGCGGCAGTTCCCGGGAACATGCTCCGATTGCATTAGGAGCTGCTGGGGTTGAGGCAGTAGTGGCCGAATCGTATGCGCGGATTTTTTTCCGAAATAGCGTGGCCACTGGCGAACTTTATCCCTATGAATCGCGCGAGCGATTGATCGATATCTGCCGCACGGGCGATATTGCTACCCTGGATTTTGATAACGATACGCTGACCGTGGGTGATGGGACCTTTTCGCTAAAACCGATGGGAGATGTTCGTCCGGTGATCGATGCAGGCGGCATTTTCAATTATGCCAGGCAGAACGGAATGATCCCGAGCAAGGGGTAAGGCGGGGAATTGGTGATTGGTGAGTAGGTGATTGGTGGAGGGCGTGCGGAGCGGATCGGTTGATAGGGCGAAAACCCGACTTCGCAAGGCCTACGTCGCGGCCTAACTGGAGGACTTACCACGACCTAGAGCAGGGCCGCGCCAAAGCGTAGCGACGGCGGGTCTCGGCGCGCCCAAGATTCTGCCACGCCATAAGATCGATTTCGCGCCGGATTTGAGCCGCACGTGGGATGGGGAAGCGTCCAGGGGGTCCTGGTATGCCAGACGTGCGGTTCGCGACAATTCTGATAGATGGGACGCTCGAGGCCGCGGCTCAAACTCGGCGCGATCGGCCCAAAGTGACGTAGGTACACCCTGGGCGCGCCGAGGTTTTCGCCCTACCGTATGCGTTAGAACGAAATCGTTCCGATCCCTATCGATTGATTCTGTCCCGCCGCATGCTAGGGAAAGGCCAACCTCTAGCTGAATGCGATTCACCGTCATTACCACCTGCTTAAATCGGGAGAAATTCATTGCTGAAGCGGTCGAGAGTGTCGTGGCGCAAGGATACGACGACGTTGAGCACTGGATAATCGATGGTGGTTCAACTGATAAAACGCTCGATATCGTCCGCAGTTACTCGCATCTCCGGGTGGTGTCCCAACCGGACCGGGGCGTCTACGATGCCTTCAATAAAGGACTCGACCGGGCTACGGGCGGTGCGGTGATCTTTCTTAACAGTGACGATCTGTTAACTCCGGGAACGCTGGCAATGGCTCAGCAGATTTTTCAGAACGCGGTAGGGACGCAAATCATTTCAGGAGGTTGTGAGATCTTCCGGCGAACGGATACGGGTGCGGAGATCAAAATGCATCGCTATGATGATCCGAAGCAGAACCAATTGAATTTTCGGAACGTGACTTTAGGATTTCCTAACATCAATGCGCGGATCTTTCGCCGATCGGTATTCGATAGGCTAGGCCGATTTAACCTGGCATATCCGATGGCTTCAGACCGCGAACTCTTGCTGCGAGCCGCCCTGGCGAACATCCCGGACGCGCCGGTGGCTAACATTCTTTATCGTTATCGCTGGCATGAAGGATCGTTGACCATGAATGCGGGCAACAGCAGCCTGTCGCAAGCGCAACAAGACGGTCTAAACATCATAGCCGGCTTGTTAGCTGGCCCGAAAATCACCGACGAGCAAAGGCGAATCTTAGGGCAATGGCGCCGGGAATGTGTTGCTACCGATGTTATGATCCAGGTGTTGAACCGGAGACTTAATCAAGCCGGCCGAATTTTTTGGCCGCTATTTCGACAAGATGGGCTCTTGCCGATTACCGTATTTCGTCTAGGGCTGCTGGCGGTTGGTCGCCGTATCCGCACGCATTATCGCCTCTACCAAGCGGAGCATGCAGCGTAGAATTCGCGTTCTTCATCTGATTGACAGTTTCGACCTAGGCGGAGGCCAAACGGTTATCTATCAGTTTCTGAAGCATAGAGACCGGGACAAAGTGGACCTGGTGTTGGCTGCGTGCCACGGCAACAGCCGGAGCGTATTTCTTCCCCAAATGCGGGAGCTAGGCTGCGAAGTTATCTGTCTATCTCCTTTTAGATGGTTACCGATCTATTGCCTGACTTTGCCTTGGTTGATTGCTTCCCGGCGATTCGATGTCGTTCATTGCCATCTGTTCGTTTCGAACTGGACCGGCAAAATCCTGGCGAAGCTTTTCCGGGTTCCGGTGATCATCTCTCACGATCATTCTTACGACCGGTTTCGTTTTGAGTGGCCGGTGGTTCGCTGGTGGGACGGCTTATCCAACCGGTGCGCAGATGCTATTTTTGTGATTTCCACCTACATCAAAGATAACCTTGTCCGGCGAGAAAAGATTCCGGCGGAAAAAGTCTATGTATTGAAAAACGCGGTTGCTCCGCCGGCTGCGATCATCCGCTGTCCAAGACCGAAGCTGATCGGCGCGGCTGGCCGTCTGGTAGGTTGGAAGAATTTCTCTAGGTTTCTTAAGCTGGCGGCCCATCTAAGCAAGCTGGATCCCGATTACCGGTTCATCCTGGCTGGAGATGGACCATTGGCCGCAGAATTAAAGATGGAAGCTCAACAGTTGGGGCTAGGCGGGCGGATCCTTTGGCCCGGGGTCATTCCCAATCTGGAAGGTTTTTACTCGGAGATCGCGTTGTTAGTTCTTTCTTCTGATTGGGAGGATCTGCCGATGGTTGTGCTGGAAGCTTTTTCGCATCGGGTACCGACCGTTATTGTAAGTAACAACGCCGAACGCAGCCGGCTGAACACGGAGACCTTGCTATTGGCGCCGGAAGCAGACGAAGCGCAATGGGCGGACGCGGTGCATTCACTGTTGGGTTCGCCGGAGCGACTCGAGGAGATGTGTGCGGCGGCTCAGCGGTTGATGGAAGAGGAGTTTTCTCCGCAACGACAGATGCGGTGGATCGAAGATAAGTATGAGGAGTTGTTGAGGGAGAAGAGGGGATAATCGTGCTCGTCCTCGTCCTCGTGCTCGGGTGGCGTTGGAGTGGCACGGATGGGACCTATGGGACTAATGGGGCGTATGGAAGGCGGTGGTTCTAGCAGGGCTGTCAGGACAGCGGTCATCAGCGGCTCCGGTAATGCTTTGAATTCGAGGACGAGGACGACGACGAGGACGAGTACGATTTAGGAGCGCTGAGCGCGCCTACCGTAAGGCTTCCCGGGGAATCGTACGAAGGTTTTGGTGGTTTTGGAGGATGGTGTTTTCGGCTAAGACGCCACTGAAGTGAGTAAGAGGGTAGATCAGCGATCCGCGGCCGATTAATGAGCCGGGGCTAATTACTGAGTTGCAGCCGATTTCGGCTTTGTCGCCGACAACGGCGCCAAATTTTCTTAGGCCGGTTGCTATTTTGTTTTCCCGGTATCTGACGGAGATTTCACCCCGATCCAGGCGGACGTTGGAGAGGATAACTCCTGCAGCTAAATGCGCTTTGTAGCCCAGGATCGAATCGCCGACATAACTGAAATGGGGTATCTGGGCCTCATCGAAAACGATGCAATTCTTAAATTCGCACGAATTGCCGAGAACGACCCCATTGCCAATGATTACATTTCCGCGCATGTAACAGCCGGACCGGATCTCGCAATCGTTTCCGATCCAAGCCGGTCCTTTCAGGCAGGCTCCGTTTTCGATGACGGTTCCTGACCCGATGCTAACCCGGTCATCGATAAAAGGAGCGCCACGGATCGTACCCTTCATCGCCGGTTGCAGGGAACGCTCCAAATACTTGCCGATCTGCTTCAATGCTTCCCAAACCGGCACCGAATCTTGAAATAACGAAGTGTGTTCGGTTTTTGAGAGATCTAGGAAATCTGCCGCGGAAAAAGTCATTCGAAGAGCATAACGTTTATCGCGGACAAAAGCGACGATCGGGATGAGCGGGAGCCGTCATTTACGGGCGGTCATTTTCGAAGCGGAGATAATTTCAGGGGCTGATCAAGCTGCCTTCGTTTGGTGTTTGTTAGCGAAGCTCCTCGGTCGTAATGCTAAAACTTTAATATGCAGTGTTCGGAGTGGTTGCCGGCGCCCTTGTTGCTTTGGTGATTCTTATCCCGCAGCGAGCCGTTCTGCGGCGATCTTTCACCCCGTGCTCCCAGTTTTGGTTTCATCTGCGTCTTCATCGAAGATCTCAATCGAACGAATCCAGCCCTCGCGTTGGCTGTTATTAATCTCGCCTAAGTACAAACCCTTGCCGCTGGACGATCCGCCCATCCGCACAACGGTGATTTTCTACGATACTCCAGTAGCGGTGTTCTTTGCTGTCTTTACGTCGCAAGCTGTTTCTCAAAAACATGACGGCGACCATTGTGGCCGCAATCCTGCAACCGGGAAGAGACTAATTTTGCACTACAGCCACTCCAGAACATCTCCACCCTTTGTTTATGCACTTCCGCGGACCACCAGTAAGTTCTTGGATCAAACTTTCTTTGATCCCAGCCTCTTGCCGGTGGTGTTGGCACTGGCTGAAATGATTGAGGGCTGGGAGAACTCTGCCTACTCTTTGATTGGCGAGTTACTAGGTCTAATCAGCCATGGAGCCTCACCCGGACCGCGAATGCGAAATCCCTCTTGTAGTCCCTGGCCGCGTAGCTCCAATCGCGGATCAAAGCGATTCGCATCTGTAGCGGGTAATGGCGCATCATATATATCGTTTGTCTTCTTCGGGATCCATACTTTCAACCCGGAATTGGTTTGGACCTGAATCATTTCCGATGGACGCAAATAATTCGGCAAACTTTTATTTTTTTGACGAAGTTCAGGGAGGCCAGCGACCAAGGCGTAAACAGACAATCCAGCGATCATGCAACCGCAGATCCAAGCCGGCCCCTTTGCGTCAGCTGAACGGAGCGCGGTCAAAGCGATTGCGACTCCGACCAACCACAGGACGCCTTCGTTGAATCTCGGATCGGGGGCCGTGAAAAACCAGAACGGCAAGGAGAATGCGAGTGGCACACTAAACAGGCCAGTTTCTGCGAATGCTGCAGGTTTCAACCCTCGCTTCACGGCGAGAAGAACTGCGAAAACGCTCACAGTAAACAGCACGGCGGATTCGATGAAAATTGGATTGTGAGAAAGCGCCCTGAGCCAGGGGCCGATCCACTCTCTATGACCTAAAACTTCATTATATGGGACGAATGGTAATCGTGCCCAGCCGTACACCCAGTCACGCTCGTCTCTCGCGGTCGGCTCCGGTACCGTCCAATCGAACGGCAATTTGCCGACAGTCGATGGGAAAAACGGATAGCCACTCGTTAGATAGCCTCGCCAGAGCCAAGGCAGAAACAGGATGGCACAGGTTAAGAGAACCGTGGCGATCAAGCCGAAACCATCGGATCCGTGCGCTACGGAGCGCAAATTATTCGATTCCTCCGTCGAGGCTCGATTGCCGCCCCGCTTCAAGGCTTTCCACATTACCACTGCAAAGACACCGGCTGCGAAGGCGGCATAACTGAGCTTAAGTTGTGCGGATACACCAGCGCACACAACCGGCAGGATAAAATCCTTTCGTTCCAAATCTTTGCTATCAGAAGAACAGACGCGCCAAAAAAAACAGGCTGATAAGAGCACAACAGCTGTCGCCGCAAAATCCGGGTTTGGCGAGGACAAGCAATTGGATAGTGATTGAGCTATCACCTTAGGCAATAACAAAAGACTCAGCCAAGCCGTCGACTTGGCAACCTTTCGATCGTCCTGCGTACCGAATGACTGAGAAATGTTAGCTGCGAGGACAAGCAAAACTACTGAATTCGCGAACTGCCGCGAGATCTCTACTGGAAAGGGCCATGAGAGGAATGCAGCGAACGGAAACATCGCCGTATTGAAACCGAGGCGAGTGTAAAGATTCGCAAGACCGGGGACTGAACCATACTCCGCTGCCCAGCGAACCCCATTAAAATGGTAAAGACCTACGTCATAACATAGCGCAAGATTCAGCGCGTTCGCTGCGACAACGGGTGCTGCGGCACAACAAATCAGTAATCCTGCAATGCTAGTGTGTCGGTAAACAGTCTTCCACGTCTCTTGCAGGTGTCTTAGCCGGGCGACCGCAAGAACTAGTAGCCCAAGGGTCAGCCATCCTAACGGCCCATGACCTACACCGCCAAAAAAGCTGGCGAGTATCGCGGACACAAAAATCACTATTAGGCCCACTGCCGCGACCTCGGCCGCCGTCCAGCGTGCTCGCGGATTGACTGTCGCCACAGTCGCTAAACCAGCAAAAAAAACCAACGACAAATAGGTACACAGAACGACCGCGGACTCCAGTAGCAGGATGGGCTTCACCATTGCGGAAACGGTGTAAGAAAAAATTGCGAACAAGTCAATTCAGGCAGGCGAGACCGCAAAGAGCTCGCGGCCAATAATAGCCATAGGCCTCCAGCATACAGGCTTTTCCGACAATCCGGATACTCCGCCTTTTACACAAACCTTCGCACTCTTTCCGGTCATTTCTTCAGTGTTTTTGTCTAGTCGCGTCAATTATCATCTCGCTTGGGTTTTGGTTTCTAACCGCACCAAATCCACGATTTGCCGGAGCCACTATTTGGAGCCTGGCCGCGGATATTGTTTTCCGCCATTTGCGTGTCTTGTTTCAGTGCCACTTCTTTTGCGCGTTCTTGTTACCATCGTAATTGCCGGCTTTATCGGGTTAGAACTGGATACGGGCGCCATCCCGCTTACAAAGGGAGCCTGAGCAGTTTCCTAACTTTGTTAGTGGAACTGGCGAACTGGTCCCTCGCCTGACGTACTCCGGACTCACGGTCTGGGTGCCAGTCAAAAGGGATATGACTGGGCCTTGGAAAATTCCGGCTGCACCTGCCTACAGTTTCGATCCGAGATTGGAGCTTCGAGGGAAAACGTTCCGAGACGGATTCAGAATCAATCCGGTAGTGCGGCCGCCAGCCTAATGATACACGCGTGCGATGGTCACTACGATCACGCGGAGGGGCGTTGCATTCGGGGTCGCGATGGCGAAGCGCCTCTGCGACCTAAAATTGATAGCAACGATTTATTGTGTGCCACAGCCGCGACGCCCCGAGAACCGCGCCACGCCGCTTGAGGTT
>JAFAHI010000041.1 GCA_019237325.1 Verrucomicrobiota bacterium
TCGATTTTGACGCGGCCATCGCTGAGCTCAAGGCGAAGAAGATACCTTTTGAGCACGAACCCATGGAAACCCCGGTGTGTTGGATGGCGGTGATCGCTGATCCGGACGGAAACAAACTAACAGTTCATAAACGACACGGTTAAAACCTCTAGAACAAATGTCTATCCTGGTTAATCGAAATACGCGTCTCCTGGTGCAGGGAATCACAGGCCAATCCGGCGCTTTTCATGCCCGTGGGTGTATGGAATACGGCACAAACGTCGTTGCCGGTGTCACCCCCGGAAAAGGAAAACAGAGCTTTGACGGGAAGGTACCGATTTACGACACGGTCGGTGAGGCGCGTAAGCAGACAGGGTGCAACGCCACCATGATCTTTGTACCGGCGCCTTTTGCCGCCGACGCCATTCTTGAAGCAGCGGATGCCGGCCTTGAGCTCATCGTTTGTATCACGGAAGGAATCCCAGTCATGGACATGATGCGGGTGAAAGAGATGCTAAAAACATCTAAGAGCCGTTTGATCGGGCCGAACTGCCCCGGAATCATCACTCCGGGTGAATGCAAGATCGGCATTATGCCTGGTTATATTCACAAGCGTGGTAATGTGGGCGTAATATCGCGGTCCGGTACTCTCACTTATGAAGCGGTATGGCAGCTTACCCAGCGGGGATATGGGCAATCGACCTGTATCGGGGTTGGCGGTGATCCTATCCATGGGACGTCGCATCTGGACGCGGCCAAAATGTTCGCCGAAGATACAGAGACGAAGGCTTTGATTTTGATCGGGGAAATTGGGGGTAGCGGCGAAGAAGAAGCGGCTGCTTGGATTAAGACGAATCTTAAGAAACCCGTATGCGCCTTTATTGCAGGCGCGACAGCGCCCCCCGGCCGGAGGATGGGACACGCAGGCGCGATCGTTGCCGGAAGTAGTGGAACGGCAGCTGCTAAGATCGAGGCCATGAAAGAGGCGGGCATTGCTGTAGCGGAAACCCCGGCCGCAATTGCAGAAACGTTAATTAAAGTGTTTAAGAATTAAGACGATACCTCCGCGGGAGCGACCGTGTGGAGCGTTGCCTCGCTTGCGAGGCCGGCAGGGGTGGCCACGGCGATAATAGCTCCGTAGGAGCGGAATTTTTATAACGGAGTTTTTATAGCTTATGAGCCAGTTTGCGAGAGGATTAGAAGGAGTGATCGCTAACGAGACCCGTTTGGGCGACGTCCGCGGCCAAGAGGGTCAGCTCATTTATTGTGGTTACGAGATCAATGAGTTAGCCGGAAAAGTTTCCTTCGAAGAAGTTGTCTATCTGTTGTGGAACAATCGGCTCCCCAAGCAGACTGAGCTCACCGAACTCAAACAACAACTTGCCGAAGAGCGCGAGCTACCGGCGCAGGTTATCGAGTTCATAAAATCGTCTCCGCGAACCGCGCTTCCGATCGACGTTCTGCGGACCGCTGTATCGATGCTCGGGTTGCACGATCCAAGCCTTTTGCTGGACGACAGCCTTGCGGCCAACCAGCGCAGAGCGATCGCAATTTTGGCTAAGGTCAGCGTTATCGTCGCTTATTTTCATCGCGCCAGAAATGGCCTGGATTTGCCCAAGATCAGAAAAGATCTGGGTGAAGCCGCTCATTTCCTTTATCTGCTCGACGGCTCCGAACCCTCGCCGAAGAAGATCGAAACCCTGGATGTCGCCTATGTTCTTCACGCGGAACACGGGATGAATGCATCGACTTTCAGTGCGCGCGTGACGATATCGACGCTCACCGATATTTATTCGGCGATCACCTCCGCAATCGCCACCCTGAAAGGACCTCTCCATGGGGGCGCCAATGAAGGCGTGATCCATATGCTGCAGGAGATTGGTGACCCGAAAAATGTCGATGCCTACGTCGAGAAAAACTTGGCCGAAAAGAAACGGATCATGGGTATCGGGCACCGCGTTTATAAGGTGCTCGATCCGCGGGCGCCTCATCTTCAACGCATGGCGGTCGAGTTAAGCAGCGAGCTTGGTGAGGCCAAATGGATTGCCATGTCAGAGCGGATCGCTGCGATAATGAAAGAGAAGAAGGGACTTTACGCGAACGTCGATTTCTACTCCGCCACGGTTTATTATTCGCTAGGAATTCCGACCGATCTTTTTACGCCGGTCTTTGCCATTTCGCGTACGGCGGGTTGGACGGCGCATGTTCTAGAACAACTCTCCGATAACCGCTTATACCGGCCGCTAAGCAAATATGTAGGCGAAACAGTTGGCCGAAAATTCGTGCCGATCGACCAGCGGTAACGTGGAGCGCTGCCTCGCTTGCGAGGCCGATGGTGAGCTCCAATTTGGTGGGGCGAGGCTCCCGAATGACCTGAACGTGTTCGCGAAGCGATTGATATTCTAGCTGATGAGGAATACTGCTATACCTCAACGCGCGCCGAGCCGTGGTCCCGCGCTCGGCACGATCGGTGTTCTCTTTTTCTAAGGCGTCCACCTTCTTCGCCAATTCTTTGTGGCACTGACGTTCAGCATACTGATCGCTTCGTAGTCAACCGCCTTCAGGTTCAGGTATTGTTTACCGTAAACAAATACCTTCTCGCCCAGCGGTTCTTGGGTTTCTACGGAGAAGGTTTTGTCATTAACTCCGTGAACCGTCACGGCTAGCTCTGGGTTCTTTGACGTAATCAATCGAACGACGTCGCCCTCTTTCAGATCATGTGCTTTACCCAGGTTGATCATATACAAGCCTGGCTTCTCCATTTTGATCGAATCCGAGACCGCATAAACATCCGGCGTAAAAGTGAGTCCTTTGACTCCAGTTGTAGTGACCGCCGTGGGATAAACTTTCTCCACCTGCCGCGCGATCACCTTTTTGAACGGCTTGTTTCCATACCTTACAACGTCTTTCATCGTGTAATCGGTCACCTCGATGTTCTCTAACGCCGATCTATAAGGTGGCGATCGAGAACTTGGACCCCTAGCCGCTTTTGGAAACACCACCCCTCGACAATCTCGGCCCTCGTCTGGATTGGTAGCAGGATAGAGCGCAACAAGACGAAGGGCAGTATGGAACCGCCTCTCCCTGCAAGCGAGGCAGCGCTCCACCGATCGCCGAAACGCTCGACGACATAGTACTACAGTCCTAATGACAGAGAGCCTCATCTATGGCATTACAAAGGCCGTTCGCTCTCGCAACTGAGCGTCAAATGAGGTGAGCTCTTACAACGGTAACTCTTCGGTTCCAGAGCCGAGGGGCATCGATCCGACGATGCCGGAAGGCCTAGTTGCCATTCGGTTCTTGTTACCTCTCGTCGGCTGTGTGGCCGCGCTCTTAGTGGGCTGGTTCATTACTTGTGACCCAAACCCGTTCACTATGACTACGATACTGGCGGCGACTGTCATGTGCTCGGTGGCGTTGAGTAATCCTGTCTTGGGTGTTTATCTCCTAATCTTCACTAGTGGTTATCTCGATCTAGTGAAGCGGTTAGGGATCTTAAGCGACGCATTGTCTGGAATCGACGTTGTGGTGACGCTCGCGCTCGCGCCGAGCCAAAGTGGATCAGAAGAAGCCAAGCGAGCGCTGGTGCGGAGCGAAACCGTTGCACAACCCATGGTCCAAGCAGTGGGCGACAATACAGCCCAAAGGCCAAGCGGTGTTGGCCGATTACGGCTACCTAAACGGGGCCATTATCGAGCAAATCCAAAGCCAAGGCATGGAAGCTTATGTGGCCCTCAGTGCTCAGGCATTCGAGCGCCGTCGCTATGATCTGCGGGATCAAAAGCAGCGTCGGGA
>JAFAHI010000335.1 GCA_019237325.1 Verrucomicrobiota bacterium
AAGCTCCTGGATTTCCAGGTCGCCAACTGGAAAGCGTCGGAAGCGTTCACGATCACCGGCACTTGGCTGACCCGCTTCGGTAATGACATTAAAGGGATCTGGTGCGCGAACGACGATATGGCCAGCGGAGCCCTGGAAGCGCTGCGCGCTGAAGGTCTAGCCGGGAAAATCCCGGTATGCGGCACCGACGGTATCAAACTGGCCGTTGAAGCGGTCAAGAGCGGTGATATGGCGGCGACGGCTTCCTGGAATCCCTATTGGCAAGGCGGTATGGGGCTCTCCATCGGCTATGCAGCTCGGTTGGGTAAATTCGATGTGGCGAAGGAACCCCAGAATCACCGGGACTATAACGCCAAAGGAATTCTGGTTACCAAAGACAACGTGGACGACTTCATAAAGAACTACATTCAATCCACGCCGAAGGTCGACTGGAACGACTACTGGGGGAACATAGCGAGCTGAGCAAGAACGAGGGCGAAGCCGTGGAGCGCTGCCTCGCTTGCGAGGCCGTGGTGAGCAGGGAATATCGTTATACCTGTCTATAATTTGGCTGCGCTATATATCGCGCCAATTGACGATTTGAACCGCCACCCGAACTTGGAAAAATGGCCTCTCGAACCTTCGCCCGCTTCTCGACCGGCTGACGATAGCGCGTAGTACGACCAAAGGACGTTATGACGATGTCTCGCTGTTCATCACGGCCTCGCAAGCGAGGCAGCGCTCCACGGTGTCACCGCGGACTTTCGACTACGAGCACGATTTAACAGCGACCCATGGAAGTAAATCAACCCGCGACACCAACCATCCCCGAACGTGGGCGAGTCACAGCTGGACCCAAGAAAAAAAAAGCTCTTTCCCAGAAGTCGCTCGAGCGCATCAAGTCTTTGGCGCCGCTGGCTGCCCTCCTGGTTCTCTCACTGCTGATCGGCAGCCAGAATCCGCGCTTTTTTGATTTCTTCAATTTTGTCCGCATCGCGAACTCCGCCGCCATTCCGTTAGTTCTGGGCCTCGGAGCGACTTTTGTAATCCTTCTGGGCAGTGTCGATCTCTCAGTCGAAGGTGTGCTCGCTCTCGGCGCTGTGGTCGTCGCCATTTTGGTTCATAACGACATGAACCAAAATTCCTTCGGTTGGCTCGCTCCGCTGTTTTCTATTGCAGCGGGTGCGGCGATCGGTTTTCTGAACGGATTGATTCATGTAAAGGCCCGGATCCCGTCGTTTATGGTGACCCTCGGGAGCTGGTTCGTCGGCGTTGGCTTAGCGACCCTGATCTTGGGCGGAACCAATGCTCGGATTCTTGATCCGGGGATCCGCGACTTGGCCCTGACACGATTCCTCAGTTTTCCTTTGGCAGTGTGGGTCTCGATCGGCGTGCTGGTGGTGGCTTGGCTGATCGAGCGGTTCACCACGTTCGGAAGGCATGTTTTTGCCATCGGAGGAGGGGAAGACCTTGCCGCCCTGTCCGGTATCCACGTCGATCGCGTTAAGGTTATGGTTTTCACTTTGGCTGGCGCGTTCTACGGAATTGGGGGCGTCCTCGCCGCAGCTCAACTCGGTCAAGGCAACGCAACCATCGGGGACGGCCGCCTATTTTCGACGATCACCGCGGTGGTGGTGGGAGGGACTTCCCTGAGCGGTGGTTCGGGCGGTGTACTCAACACCCTTGTCGGCGTTGCCATTATCGCGGTTTTAGGGAACGGAATGGTGTTGCTTGGTCTTTCTCCGGACATTCAGCAGGCCGTGCAGGGCGTCATCATCATTATCGCGGTGGCCGCGTCCATTGATCGCCAGCGGATGAAATTTGTGAAGTAATACGATGGCCGAAAAAGCGTTTCTGAACCTGACCGATGTCAGCAAAGCTTTTGCCGGAGTTCAAGCTCTGGGCCAAGTCAGTATCGAAGTCAGGCCGGGTGAAGTCGTTGGATTAGTGGGCGAAAATGGAGCAGGTAAATCAACGTTGATGCGGATTCTCGCCGGTGTCTATCGCCCCGATAGCGGGACGCTGCTGCTCGATGGCAAACCGCTGGTATTACATAGTCCGCGGGAAGCCAATCTCCAGGGGATCGGAATCGTTTTTCAGGAACAATCGTTGTTGCCCAACCTGACGGTTGCAGAAAACATTTACCTCGGTCAGGAAAAGGAATTCAGCCGCTGGGGAGTGATTTCGTGGCCCGCATTGCACGCTGCCGCTAAACGTCAGCTCGAGAAAGTCCAATTGCCGGTTGATCCGGCCACTCGCACCGCTCATTTAAGTTTTGCTGAGCGGCAAATGGTTGAACTAGCCAAAGCGCTGGCTTTAGAGGAGAGGACCGAACGCCATCTAGTCATTCTGCTGGATGAACCCACCTCGGTGCTGGAGCAACGTGAAATCGATATTCTGTTTGAAAGGGTTCGTGCGTTGAGGAATCGAGCCAGTTTCGTCTTTGTATCTCATCGATTGGACGAAGTGTTGCATATCTCCGACCGCGTCTACGTCATGAAAGACGGCAAAGTAGTGGCGCAAATGCCGGCTGCAGAGACGAACGTACCCGAATTACACCGGCTCATGGTTGGACGTGAGCTGCATTCCGAGTACTACCGGGAGGCTCGTCAACGTGCGCCTGCCGAGAACCTGGTTATGCAGGCCGAAAGTCTGACGTCCGAAGGCGCCTATCGGAATGTCGACTTCGTCTTGCGACAGGGTGAAATCCTTGGGATCGCCGGTGTTATCGGTTCCGGCCGGGAAGCGCTGACTCGTACCCTATTCGGTTTTCTGCCTCATTCTGGCGGAAGACTAACGGTAGCGGGAAAACCGGTTCGATTGACTTCTCCAGATCAAGCCGCTGCTTTGGGAATCGGGTACATCCCGCGTGAACGTCGAGTAGAGGGGCTGGTGCTCGCACTACCAATTGTTACGAACATTACACTGGCCAGTTTGGCTACGGTCATGAAACGTGGAGCGATTCAAGGCTCCAAAGAACGTCAGTTAGCTGAAAGCTGGGTTCAGAAATTGCGGGTGCGAACACCGAGCGTCGATGCGCTCTGCCTCAACCTCAGCGGCGGTAACCAGCAAAAGGTCGTGCTCTCAAAATGGATGAACGCGCGATCGAAGATTTTGATTTTCGATCATCCTACCCGAGGCCTGGATGTCGGTGCTAAAGAGGAAGTCTACGATCTGATGCGGACGCTTTCCGAGCAAGGCATGTCGATAATACTGACCGCGGATACGCTGGAAGAAACCATTGGGCTGTCACATTCGATTCTCGTAATGCGCGACGGGGAAGTGACGGCGCGATTTGATGCAACTCCCGGGAAAAAGCCGGCTCAGGTCGATCTCATTCGGTACATGGTGTAGAGCGCGCAGGATTGATGACTTTGAAAAAGAACTACCGGGAACAGATCCGAGGCCTGGCGCCGTTACTAGTGTTGGGCGGTTTGGTGCTGGTGATCGGCGTGTTGCGCCCCGGATTTTTGAGCTGGGACAGTCTTGTGGTCACGGTGGCCAATACCGCGATTCTATTTATCCTGGCGGCCGGTTCGACCTTCGTGGTGATGTTGGGAAGTATCGATCTCTCGATCCAGGCTATCTGTTCTTTTGCTAGCGTGATCGTAGCCGTCATGTTGCCTGGTTACGGTTACGCTGCGTTTCCAGTTGCAGTGGCCATGGGGTTGGTGACCGGGACCGTCAGCGGTCTGTTTCATGTGTGGTTGAGAATCCCTTCATTTATCGTGACGCTGGCTACGAGCGGCTTGTTGGTGTCGGCCGCTCTCCTGTTTTCGCACGAGCGAGCTATCAGTATTGATGAGGCTGGCCGGGCGCGGCTGGCCTGGGTTACCGGGGATTTCCTGGGACTACCTAATGTGATTTGGGCTGCCGCCTTGGTGACAGCCCTAGGCATCTGGTCCCAGAAATACACACCGTTCGGTCGCTACAGTATTGCCATCGGCGCCGGTTAGCCGGCCACCTGGGCCTCCGGCGTTAGAGTGAATCGATACAAAGTGATCGCGTTTGCTGTCTCCGGAGAGCTAGCAGCGTTAGCCGGAGTGCTGATGGCCGGACGCGAAGGCAGCGGCTCGCCTACGCTGGCCGATCAATTGTTGTTACCGGCTATCGCGGCGGTGATTGTTGGTGGAACCGCTATTACCGGTGGGGCTGGGGGAATTGGCCGGACCGCGGTCGGCGCCCTCATCATCACGATCGTGCGAGTCGGCATGACTTTTATCGGCGTTGACATTTTTGCTCAACAGATTGTTTTTGGCGTGGTGCTGGTACTGGCGGTCGCCCTCACCATTGATCGAACCAAGATTGTTATTGTTAAATGAGCAGCTTGCCTCGCGGACAAATGCGTCAGGGATTTGTCCGCGAGGCAAGCTATGGCAGAATACCCCGGCGACGCCGGAGTATTCTGCGTAAATAATGTTATGAAATGCGATACACGTTGCTAGACACCGGTGGATCGTTGGTGCGTTGGGAATGACGTTCCCGGCGTTGTCGGCGAACTCGGCGCGCTCTCGGCGTTATTCAACTATGGATCTAGAACTAAGAGACAAAGTGGCCGTCATCACCGGCGGTAGTGTTGGCATTGGTTTAGCAGTTGCCGAAGGGCTGGCGGCGGAAGGAGTGAACCTGGTCTTGGTGGCGCGTCAGGCGGATCGGGTCAAAACCGAAGCGGCTCGGGTCGCGGATAAATTTAAGGTGCGTGCAATCGGGGTAGAAGCTGACGTCGCCACGGTCGCTGGAGTCGAGGCGGTGGTACGAGCGGCAGAAACCGAGTTTGGCGGCGCCGACATCCTGATCAATAATGCCGGCACGGGCAGCAATGAGACCATCATGGAGGCTGCGGACGAAAAGTGGGAGTATTACTGGAATCTGCATGTAATGGCGGCAGTCAGGCTGGCTCGTGGTCTGGTTCCCTCGATGCGGAAACGTGGCGGTGGCGTGATCCTGCACAACGGTTCCGTCTGCACCGTACAACCTCTTTGGTACGAACCGATCTATAACACGACCAAGGCCGCGTTGTTGATGTTCTCGAAGACCCTCGCCAACGAACTGATCAAAGACAATATTCGGGTGAACACGATCAATCCTGGTCTGGTGCTGACTCCCGATTGGATCAAGACCGCAAAACAGCTGACCGCTGACAAAGGGGGCGACTGGCAAGCACATCTCGATGGCGTCGCTCGTGAGTGGGCGCCCATCGATCGCTTTGCCACCCCGGAAGAAGTCGCACATTTCTTCGTTTTCATGTGTTCACCCAGGGCGAGTTATTCGGTTGGATCGGCCTATTTCGTGGACGGTGGGATGTTGAAGGTAGTGGCGTAACAGCTGGGTAGGGCGAAAATCTCGGCGCGCCGAGGGTGTTATAATTGGATGCTGCGTTCTCCGCGCCGGATTTGAGCCGTTTCTTTGGGTGCGGCATCTCCATCGTATCCTAACTACCGAACGACGAGCTCACGAAAAATTACATACCTGCCGCATCGAAGGAGCGGCTCAAATCCGGCGCGATCTATCGAAAGAGTTAGGAATATCATGGGCGCGCCGAGATTTTCGCCCTACCGTTTGGCGGCCACTGCCAATTTCTCCGCCGAAAACACCGGCGGAGAACAGCTGTGCTCGCCGCAAATAAACGCCGCGGCGTTGTCCAGGATCGGGTATTCGACATCGCCGTTCGGAAGTGGGCCGTCTTGGCTATCCCACCATTCCACTCGTTTATAAAAGGCTGGGAGTTTTAAGCCGGCTTGGAATAAAGAAGAAGCGACAGTATCGGTTTTAGAGCCTACCACGGTCACGTGGAGAGGAGGAGTCGTTAGTTCGTGATTAGCTAGAAGAATTCCTCCGATAAGAAACCCGCGCTCGTCGGTAACCGCTGGGATGCTCAAAAACTGCATCGCGTGCTTGGCCATTGTACCGTAAGTCTCCATCCCACTGTATTTCCCGAGCAAGTTTACGAACCGAGCCAGGTCAGCGTTCTCGTCAATTTGAGGCTTAGGTTTCAAGGCGCCGATAGCCGGAGAAGTTAAATATCCGAGATCACCTCGGAACTGTTGATCAATATAATTGGCAGCTTCCTCCGCGTCTCGAAGCCAATCGCGATTTGCTGTTACCATGTAAAGAGTCAGGAAAGCGCGACCCATGTATAGAGTATCCGCGAGATAAGGTCCGGCTTTATCGGTGTCGTCATGCTTGAAGCCGCCTCCCGACATTCCTCGGTGTGCGATTATCCAATTCGCGGCCCGGATTGCGTCCTCCAATGGTTGATCGTCGCCGGATGTAGCGCTGAGCAGAGCCAGAGCATTGATGGCCCACCCATTTTCTCGAGAATAAACGTGTTGATCGACCCGAGGGACGCCTAGCTTTCGGCGTTGAGAGTCCCCAAGTTTAAAGTAGTCAGCGGAGTGTTCTCCTGGAATCAGATCAGCATCTTGACTCGCGTAGAATGTTCCATCTGGCGACATTAGAAAGCTCTTTAAATAGCCGTAGATTTTCTTCGCGGTATTGAGGTAAACCGGATCATTCCAGACTGCGTAGGCTTCGGCATAAGCACGGATATTCTCCGCCTGCATCTGCATGATCTTTTCAAAATGCGGATGTTCCCAATCCCCATCCGTAGAGTACTGGCAAACGCCTCCCCAAATCGGATCAATTAAGTTGCGTTGCGCGGCGAGCGTTTCCCGGCCCATGCGCGCAAGATTGGAGTCGCCTTCCATGCTCGACGCCATGCAATATTCGATCGTGTCCCAGTTCAGGAATTTCTGGACCGTGCCCCAACCTTTGTTCTTCGAATCGTAGGAGTCGACCAGGCGCTGCCGCAACCGGTCGATTTCCGCCTTCGAGAGGAAGGGCTGATCGGATGCCGACAACTTGGCTTCCGGGAGTATCGAAGGACCCGGCGATGGATCATCAATGATCGCTTGTAGCATCGAGGCCATTGGTTTTGGAGGGATATATCCCTGGCGCTTAACGATCTCGCTGCCATCCGAATTAAATACGATGGTAGCTGGCCAACCATAATCCTCATATCGGTTGGCTAGGTCCGGTCGGGAGTCTGCGTCGACCCGGACAGCAAGATAGTGCGACCGGATTAAATCGAGGACAGCCGGGTCCGTGTAAGTGACTTCTTCCATCACGTGGCACCAGTGGCACCACCCGGTTCCGAGATCGAGCAACACAAACCGCCCTTGCTGTTTTGCCTGCTCAAAAATCGAGTCGGACCATGGCTGCCATTGGATTTCGGCGCCCTCGAGTTTGAGACAGAAGAGCAGCGCCAGGAATAGCGCGGATGGTTTTAGCCAACGGCGCCGATTTCGCTTTCGGGTTATCGGAGCGCGATTAGTCATAACGAGCAAGGTTCATCGGTGGAGTTATGAGGCGATTTGGTGGATCTTTATTTCCAGGTATTGATTGGAAAGTATGATCTGCATTGAAGCAATCTTTGTAGGCGAACCAAAGAGTATCACGGACGAGAACGGGACGTGGTTGTCTGCGATCTATCGGACGCGTGTCGAAGGACCGATTGAACTTCGGGAACGAAGTTTGGCAGGGGACCAGGTCGCGGACACGAAAAACCACGGCCGCCCCGGTCAGGCGGTGTGTGTCCATCCGATCAAGCATTACGATTTCTGGAATGCGGAATATGATCTAAGCGGTGCGCGCCTTCTCGGTCCGGGTAGCGTGGGTGAGAATTGGGCGATTAGCGGTGGGGATGAAGAAACCGTTTTCTGTGGCGACGTTTACCGAGTAGGAACCGCAATCGTCCAGGTATCAGGTCCCCGAATGCCTTGTTGGAAACAGGAGCGGAAACTCGGTCTGAAAGGCTTTTTAAAGCAGACAACGGATTCGATGCGGACTGGCTTTTATCTAAAAGTCGTAAAGCCAGGGATTGTGGATACCGGCGACAACTGGGAACTAGAAGACCGCTCTAACGAGGCGATCTCACTGAGCTTGGTAAATCAGGCCGCCTACCGAGGAGTTGAACCCGATGTCCTCGACAGGGTGATGAAGGCGGAAAGTGTAGTGCCCGGATGGAAAGACATATTGCGGGCGAGGACGGGAAGAGGCAGTGAGCCGTAAGCAGTAAGCAGGGTAGGAGGGCCGCATACTTGGTAGAGGCTGACGAGCCAAAAGATTCGAGCGAGGGTAAAAGGGAAGAACGCCAACAATCGATAAGCAAGGCCTGCAGACGCGCCGAGCCTTGCCCCATGGCAACACCCACGGCTCGGCGCGTTTGATGGCGTAGTTGCGCGTGTAAACGAGGATCAGCGGTCCCTTCGCTACAAAAATGTGGCCGTTCGGGAGCCTCGCCCCCAGTGAGGGAGCCATCCCTCGTAGCTCCTAGATTCTCGCTCCTAGCTCCACACTGCTCACTGCTTACTGCTTACTGTTTACTGCTCACCACTCTCCCCATAAACCATTGCCTGCTTCGCCTCCGCAATCTTGTGGATGATCTTAACTATCTCCGGCGCGATTGCTTTAATGGCGGCACGCGGGGGCGGGTCCGGAATTTCGAATGTGCGTTGAAAGGTTGCGGCTAGCAGATCGGCTTTGCGTTCTGCGTCTGGTTGGTAATCAGCCGGGATGAGGTTTTCGGCCAGAAAGAAGCCTGTAATGGTGGCTCGATAGACGTACATCACCTCCCTCCCGGTTATATCCGCGCGTAGCAGCCGGGACTGTTTCAGCAGTTCTACGTACGCCTCGAAAGCTTCGTATTGCCGGGCTATGAATGTCGGATCTCCGGCGGTGGTGAGGCGACCCAAAGTCTCGAAGTCCTGGACAAAGACGGCTCGGATTAGAGGGCGCCGATTCGCTGCCAGCCAGAAGTGGCGGACTAAGCGATGCAGCAACAATTCCTCGGGATTATCTAGCAAGGTCGGCGCCACCTCATCGATAAATTGCAGTAGTTCCCGTTGTATCACCGCCATGAAAAGGGCCTCTCGGTTTGGCCAGTGGAGGTAGACCGTCCCTTTCCCGACACCAGCCTGTCTGGCGATATCGTCAACAGTGACACGGCTGTAACCCCAGCGCTTGAGGAGCTCAGCAGCGGCATCAAGGATCCGTTGGGCGCGGAGCGCTCGTTTATTGAGTTTAGAAGTAGGATTAGAAATCAAGTTGCGTTTTCGTAATTTGACCAAATTTCTAAATTGGTCAAATATTGAAAGGTTAAAGGATTTGAAACAAAACTGAACCCGGAACCAGCCGCTCAATCAACCGCATTATTCATTTGATTAAATCATTTGATTAAATACCTTCCACTGTGAGTGAGTCTCTCCCCATCGCCTCCGATCTCGGCGCCCGTGCTCGTCTCCTAGACGCTGCCGCTGACATCTTCGGTACCTATAACCTGGAAGGCGCTACCACCCGCCAATTGGCTGAGCGCGCCGGAGTTAACCAGGCTGCTATCCCCTATTATTTCGGGGGGAAGGAAGGACTTTATGTCGCTACCATCGAACACTTCTTTTCGGTTCACGCGCCAAAAATTGGATCTGTAGTCGGTGCGATCGAATCCCGGCTGACGGTAAAAAACATCGATCGGGGAGAGGCTCTCGATCTGCTGAAAACGCTGTTGGGAACAATGCTGGAAGTCCTACTACGCCAGCAAACTAACCGTTCCTTTGGCCGGATTATCATCCGAGAACAGATGCAGCCGACCAAGGCTTTCGATCTGATCTACGAAAGAGTCATCCGGCATGTTCACCAGACCATCTCGGCCCTGCTGGCGATCCTTCTGGACCGGAAGCCCGATGATCGCAGCGTGATCTTTCGAGCCCAGATGCTCGTTGGTCAGATTCTGGTTTTCCTTGCCGGCCGAGAGACGATCCGGCGCCGACTTAATCTAACCGCGTACACAGATGAGGAGTTCGCTGAAATCAAAGCGGCACTCCACGAACAATTAGACCTATTGCAACCAGTCGGTCTCGCATCCCCCTTCGCTAAAGCTTCGGACTTCGCCAAGGCTTCGTCGGACAAGTCGGAGGACAAGAGCGAGGCACGCTCCACAAAACGGGGAGGTAGAAAATGAGGAAACGACTAGTCATCATTCTAGGAGTTGTCGCTGTGCTTTCCGTTGCTGGATGGTTTATCTACCAGCAGTTCACGACGACCCCTCAGCGCATTCTGACGCTCCAGGGGAACATCGATATTCGGCAAGTGAATGTCGGTTTTCGGGTTACGGGGCGAGTGAAAGAAATGAAACTCGAGGAGGGAGACGTAGTCCACGCCGGAGATCTGATCGCTACCTTGGATGACGTTCCTTATCAGGACCAGGTGCGTTTAGCCGAAGCTCAGGTCGCTCAAGCGCAGGCTAACTACACCAAAATGATGAATGGATATCGCCCGGAGGAAATCGAGCAGGCCAAGGCGCAACTTGCGCAAGCGAAAGCTAACTATCAGAACGCTCTCAGATATTTCGAACGGCAAGACGCTTTGCAGCAAAGCCACGTCATTTCTAAATCGGACTATGATAATGCCTTGGCATCACGCGATTCGCTCAAGGGACAGGTCGATCTCGCGCAAGCGAACCTCAACTTGGAGCTTGCCGGTAATCGCTTTGAAGATATCGACAGCGCCAAAGCGCAGCTCGAAAACTCTAGGGCGAATTTGGCCACCGCCCGTCAGAACGTAGATGATTGCAAGCTTTTCGCGCCGGTCGACGGCGTGATTATTACTCGAGCGGTCGAACCGGGAACGATTGTCTCCACCAGCTCGATTATCTATTCGGTTTGTCAAAACGAGCCGATCTGGGTCCGGACCTATGTCGACGAACGCGACCTTGGCCGCATTTACCCCGGCATGAAGGCGTTGGTATACAACGACACCGATCCGAATCATCCTTACGTTGGACAAATCGGATTTATTTCGCCGGTAGCGGAGTTTACGCCGAAAAACGTTGAGACCCGCGAACTGCGGACAGACTTGGTTTATCGACTCCGGGTCATCATCGAGAAGCCTGATCGTTATCTCCGGCAAGGAATGCCGGTAACCCTGCGAATGGTGGATGAACACCATGAACCAGAGCAGCCCAGAAGGTGACGCCGTCAACGCCGAGATCGCCGGGAACGCCGGGAACGGTCAGTCGGTAGGGACGAGCTCCTGCTCGTCCGAGATGAGCGGGAACTCATTCCAGCCGTTAGTCGAAACTACGGGATTGGTTAAGTCCTTTAGGGAAGGGGTTCCTCCGGCTTTGGATCATCTCGATACCCGGATTGCGGGTGGCGCTATCACGGGTCTAGCAGGACCTGACGGTGCAGGAAAAACGACGCTGATGCGGCTATTAGCGGGTTTGCTACTCCCGACGGCTGGAAGTATCCGCGTCCTTGGTTTTGATCCCACAACTCAGCCGGAAGAAATCAGGTCTCGGATTGGATATATGCCTCAACGGTTTGGTCTCTACGAAGATCTCAGCGTGATCCAGAACCTTCGGCTTTATGCGGAGCTGCGCGGGGTCATTGGCGAGGAGAGAGAAGCCAGCTTTGAGCGGTTGCTCACTTTCACTGATTTGAAACGTTTCCAGGAACGGAAAGCGGGTGCTTTATCAGGAGGAATGAAGCAAAAGCTCGGTCTAGCCTGCGCGCTTGTGAGTAAACCAGAGTTGCTGTTACTCGACGAACCGAGTGTCGGTGTCGATCCGATATCCAGGCGAGATCTATGGAAAATGGTACAGGAGTTAGTTGGAGAAGGTATCGGGGTTATCTGGAGCACTGCCTACCTCGATGAGGTTGAGCTGTGTGATGCTGTGATCCTTTTGCATGAAGGCAAGAAAATCTTCGATGGACGACCGAAAGAACTAACCGACCGGGTACGCTCACGAACTTTCCAATTACTAGTCGCTAATAATCGACGTAAGACTCTAGCCAAAGCTTTGCTCTCGCCGGCGGTAGTGGATGGTGTTGTTCAAGGCGACCATATCCGCCTGGTGCTGAAGGAAGGCGGCTCTCAGGAAGGGATCGAACAATTCGCGGACGATCGGCGTTTGCGCCCCGTGGCGCCCCGCTTCGAGGATGCATTTGTCGATACCCTCGGTGGCCTGCCTAAAGAAGAATCGCTTGTGGCCAGTACGATGCCGCATCTTGAACACGATGGCCGCAGTGTTATCGATGCGCACGATTTAACCAAACGCTTTGGTAACTTTGTGGCCACGGATCACGTGACGTTTTCTGTCAATCGAAGCGAGATCTTTGGTCTCCTTGGGCCCAACGGCGCCGGGAAGTCGACTACCTTCAAAATGTTATGTGGATTATTGAAGCCTTCCTCAGGAACGGCTCGCATAGCGGGGATTGACTTTCGAAAATCAGGAAGCGCGGCTCGGAATCGGATCGGCTATATGGCGCAGAAATTCTCGCTCTACGGCGATCTAACAGTGCAACAGAACCTCGATTTCTTCTCCGGTGTCTACGGGTTGCAAGGTAAACGGAGGAGCTCGGCCATCGATCGAATGATCCATGCGTTCGGTTTGGAGGATCATTTAGACAACGCATCGGGACAATTACCGCTAGGTTTCAAACAACGTTTAGCCATGGCCTGTGCTCTGATGCACGAACCGGACGTATTGTTCCTGGACGAACCGACTTCTGGCGTGGACCCCATTACCCGGCGCCAGTTCTGGTTGCATATCAACGGTCTGGTCGACAAAGGCGTAACCGTCATGGTGACAACCCATTTCATGGATGAAGCGGAATACTGCGACCGTATCGGGTTAGTGTATCGCGGCAAACTCATTGCTCTCGATACGCCTGACGCCCTGAAGCGCAGTGTTCAGTCTGCTGACTTATCGGACCCCACTATGGAAGAGACGTTCATCCGAATCATTCAACGTTTCGATACCGCGAATGGACGCGAAGACATAAAACGAACCGCAGCCCCGAAATTCTCCGGGGTGAAATGAACACGCAGATTAACGCAGATAAGTAGACTGCGAACGGACACGAATTGACGCGCATCCGAAGGACAGACAAACGAGTACGAACGCAGACTAGAATGATCCGCAGATTACACAGATTAGGCAGATTTCTGAGCCGGGTAGATCATTACCGCCGGGTTATAGACGTTTCTGCTACCGGATCGGCCGTTATTGGTCAACGGCTCGATGCGTCCGGAGAACCGAATCTGTGTAATCTGCGTAATCTGCGGATGATCCCTTCTGTCTCTGATAGCGAATTCGCGTCTATTCGTGTTTATTCGCGGTTAGTTTCTTCATCGTCCATCTGCGTCCATCTGCGGTTGTTGTCTGGGTGTTGGTGTGCGGGCGGTTATTCGGAGGTGTGGGCATGAATATCAAGAGTCAGCGATTCAGTTTCAGGCGGCTTGGGGCGTTGGTACGTAAGGAACTGATCCAGATCGTCAATGATCCGAGCAGTATCCTGATCGCCTTTATTCTGCCGATCATGTTGCTGTTTCTTTTTGGGTATGCGGTTTCGTTAGATTCGACTCGAGTCCGAGTCGGCGTGGCGATGGAAGGACGAACGCCCGAGTCGGAAAATCTCCTGGTCAGCTTGCGAAACTCGAAATATCTGGATGTCACCGCAAGTTTTGACCGGCGTTTCCTCGAACGGGAAATGGTGGCGGGACGGATAAGGGCGCTCTTAGTGGTTCCAATCGATTTTTCGCGCCGGCTTCATTCGACAGATAATTCGGCGCCGTTACAGATAATTGGAGACGGAAGCGAGCCGAATACGGCGGCTTTTGCCGAGTCGTACCTGGAAGCGGTGGTTACGCTTTGGTTGCAACAACGCGGCATGGAAACGGGGGCGCCAGTTAATAGCATGATCGATGTGGAGACACGGAATTGGTTCAATCCTTCGCTCGAAAGCAAGAACTACCTGGTCCCAGGCTCGATCGCGATCATTATGACGATGATCGGCACTTTGCTAACGGCATTGGTAGTCGCCCGAGAATGGGAAAGGGGAACGATGGAAGCGATGATGGCGACACCGGTGGCCATTCAGGAACTAGTGCTAGGAAAATTGATTCCGTATTTCTTGCTAGGCCTAGGTTCGATGGTCTTCTGCACCTTCGTTGCCGTCTTCGTCTTCCATACACCGTTACGTGGGTCAATCATTTCGTTGTTCTTGGTCACATCCCTATTCCTGGCATGCGGGTTAGGCATTGGTCTTTGGGTATCCACACTTTCTAAGAGCCAGTTTGTCGCCGGTCAGGTTGCGATCATTCTAGGTTTCCTGCCGGGATTCCAACTCTCCGGCTTTTTGTTCGAGATCTCCAGCATGCCGAAGATTATCCAGTTCATGACCTGGTTATTTCCGGCCCGCTACTTTGTACAGGCGCTGCAAACGATCTTTCTGGCCGGCGACGTTTGGAGAATTGTGGCGTTTAACTCCGTGGTCCTAGCCGGCTTTGCCACCCTCTTCTTCATCTTAACCGCCCGAGTTACTCGTAAACGACTAGCCTAGAACCAACCGCGAACGGACACGAATTAACGCAGATAAAAACCAGCCACGAATGGACGCCAATGAACACGAATCTACGCGAACAAAAAGCCAGGATTCACCACAGAGACACAGAGACCACGGAGTGAGACTTACAGGGAAGGTTATAGAAGTCTCTGGGTTCTCTGTGCCTCTGTGGTGAATTATTCGTGTTCATTCGTGTGCATTCGCGGTTCAAGTATTTGGTCCTGTTAACTGGGAGGTAATGATATGTGGCTTAGAATTCTTACCCTGATGCAGAAGGAGGTATTAGCGGTTTTGCGCGATCCGCGGAACCGTATGGCGTTGATTTTGCCGCCGATTTTGCAGCTGTTCCTGTTTTCATTTACAGGCACGCTTGAGGTCAAGCATGTGGCTCTGGGCATTTGGAACCAGGACTATGGACAGGTCGCTAATGAGTTGATAGAGCGACTTTGTGCCTCGCCGAATTTTGGACACGTCGAATTTGCGCACTCGCGCCAGGAGCTGCAGCAGATGATCGATGACCAGCGGGTAATGCTGGCGATTACCTTTCTCCCGGATTTCTCCCGGAAGTTTTTAGACGATCACACGGCGCCTTTACAGATGGTTGCCGACGGCCGCAAATCCAACTCGGCCCAGATCGCGCAGGGTTATGTGAGCCAGATCGTGAACCAATTTGTCAGCGAACAAACCACTACAGACAATAGTGCGCCTAATGTGCAGGTAGTGGAGCGAACATGGTTTAACCCGAATCTGGACTATATCTGGTTCACACTGCCATCGCTGGCCGTGATGATCACGTTGCAAATCTGCCTGAACGTCACCGCGATGTCGGTCGCACGGGAACGAGAGATGGGGACCTTTGAACAATTGCTGGTGTCGCCGATCCGACCTTTGGAGATCATGGCTGGCAAAAGTATCCCGGCGCTGATTTTAGCGTTGATTGAGGTGACGGTCTTCATTCTCATCACCGTTTTCGTTTTCCGGATTCCGTTTCATGGCTCGGTGCTGTTCTTGTACCTGAGTCTCACGGTGTTCATAATTTCCATGATTGGTATCGGATTGAGCATCTCGTCCATCGCCCTAACTCAGCAGCAAGCCTTGTTAGGCATAATGACGACATTGTTGCCCGCAACGCTTCTCTCGGGATACGCCGCTCCAATCGAAAATATGCCGGATTGGTTACAACCGCTTACCTATGCGAATCCGTTGCGCTACATCATGGTAGTCATGAAAGGCGTCTTTCTGAAAAACATGCCTCCGGTGGAGATCCTGAATAATACGTGGCCCATGGCCATCATCGCGGTGTTTACGTTAACTTTGGCCACCTGGCTTTTCCGGCGACGCTTAGCGTGAGAAGGATTTGTCGTGCTCGTGCTCGTCCTCGTGCTCGGTTAAGAGGGCTTCGATCCGGCCGGCTCGATCATCGAAATAGAGGTGGGAGTCCTCGGCTACACTCTTTCGTCCCAAATCCTTCGAGCACGAGGACGAGCCCGAGCACGAGCACGATTGTATCCTCGTCTAAAGCGCTCTTCTACTCCCGCAGCGCTCGAAGATCCGGGTCCGTTAACGCGACTTTTCTGAAGTTCTCGTCCATCGCGATCGCTCTTTCCAAATAGGACCGGGCTTTGTTCAAATTGCCGAGTTGGGTGTAGTAACAAGCCAGATTGAAATAGATGGTTGCATTACCCGGGAATTTCTGGAGTGCCGCTGACAAAATTACTTCGGCGGCAGCTAGGCTTTGGGCACGCCGGACGGCAAAACCTAACGCGATGTACCAATCAGCTTCGTCCGGATCTTTTTGGATCAATCGCTCGGCGACTGCTGCCGCCTCCGACCATTTTCCCCACGATTGATAGACTTGCAGCCAAGTAGCCAACACCGGGAGATCGTCCCTGCTGGCTTCGGGAAGGTCTTCGAGCTCTTCGACGGCCTCCTGATAAAGGCCGAGCTCGGCAAACCCGCTAGCAGCCGTCACTTTCCGCCGGATCTGGAAAGCTTGCATTGCCGGCAAATGGTTAGCCATTTGCCGGCAATGCAAGCTGCGGCAATAGAATACTCCGTATATGCCGGAGTATTCTAATGCTTTTTTACGGTAATTTTGCCGGGGCGCCCTATCAGACGCCTCGATTCCGCGTTTTTTGCAGAAGCAGGCTCCGGCGCTAGTCGGAACCTGCTTGTGCCATAGCCAGAATGGCTTCCAAAGGCATGCGCCTTTGAAAGCCATTCTGGCTAGATCCACGTCCCGCTCGGAATAACCGCGTTCTTGGGTATCACGACGACACCGTCGCGAATGTAATAGTTGGGGCCGTCCTCGGTGGGCGCTTTCCCGTCGGGAGTGATGACGACTCCGTCCCCGATACGGGCGTTCTTATCAATGATCGCCCGGTCGATCACCGTATTCTTGCCGATGCCCAGCGGGGGCGCGTCTAGGGTAGGCTTCGGATGATCGTCTTCGTAGAAGTCCGCTCCCATGATCACAGAGTTCCGAATGGTGGCGCCGTTCTCAATCACACTGCGAAGCCCGATGAGTGCCCGCTCGATATGAGCATCCGAGATAATACAGCCGTCCGCGATGATAGCGTGCTTTAAGGTAGCCGCGTTGATCTTGCTGGCAGGTAAAAAGCGCGGATGCGTATAAATCGGAGCTGATCGATCGAAAAAATTATAAGGGGGGATGGTATCTGTCAGGGCTAGGTTTGCCTCCCAAAACGCGCCGATGGTTCCGATGTCTTCCCAATAACCCTGGAAGATGTAAGCCATCACTTTCCGGGCCGTGAGAGCCTGCGGCAAAATGTGTTTACCAAAATCGTCCATGTCGTTATCCAGGGCATGGATGAGGTTTTCCCGGTTGAACACGTAGATACCCATTGAGCCCTGATAAAGCTCCGCATCCTCGGGTAACCCCAGCTCTTTCAATAGCGGCGCCGGGATCATCAATTCATCGAGCAGCGCCGGCTCTTTCGGCTTTTCTTCGAACCGGAAAATGCGGCGATTGGAATCGCTGTGCATAATACCGAAGGAGGAAGCCGCTTTCCGATCAACTGGGGTGGTCCCTAACGTGATATCGGCGCCGGAATCGATATGCTGGTTCAACAGATGGATAAAATCCATCCGATAAAGTTGGTCACCGCTCAAAATCAGGAAGTACTCGAATTCGCCTTCCATGAAATAACGCAGATTCTGGCGGACAGCGTCGGCCGTTCCCTGATACCAACGCGAACCTTCCGGTGTTTGTTGGGCGGCGAGGACATCTACGAAGTTGTTGGAGAAGTTATCGAACTTATAGCTCGCGTGGATGTGCCGATGTAGGGAGGTACTGTTGAATTGGGTCAATACATAGATGTGACTAAGGCCGCAGTTTAGACAGTTGCTGATAGGAATATCCACTAGGCGGTATTTACCGCCGAGAGGGACAGCCGGTTTCGCCCGATCCTTGGTCAATGGAAAAAGGCGGGTTCCAGCGCCACCGCCCATGACGATCGCTAAAGTTTTGTTCTTAAGGGAGGATAGATCCATGGCTTCCTATACCCTCGCCCGAAGCTCGGGTATGACAAGAACGGAGTGATGGAGTGATGGAGGGATGGAGGGATGGAGTAGTGGAGTGACTGGAATCTGGTGCCGTATAACCGTTCTCCGTCCGCGTTGCAGAAAAGTCGGTCCGGATTGCAATACTCCAATCCTCCATAACTCCAATACTCCGCGAGCCTAAGGCGAGCCCCGGGCTTGCGCGCACCCGGATTCTTTGCCAGGATGCGGTTTATTTTATTCTTATGTGCGGAATCATCGGTTACATCGGACAAGCCGAAGCCACTCCAATTTTGATGGATGGACTTAGACGCCTGGAGTACCGGGGATACGATTCGGCTGGGATCGCGCTGGTGGCGAATGGAGCCATGCAGATCCGCAAATGCGCCGGACGGATTGGCAGTCTGGCCGAATTGATTCAAAAGGAACCGCCG
>JAFAHI010000337.1 GCA_019237325.1 Verrucomicrobiota bacterium
CGGATGCGTTTCTGGATCGGATCCCAGCCGATGATCTGCCAGCCTTCGAGGATAACGTCGTCGCCTTCGGAAACCTTAAAGTTCCGGGTTATGAAATTGTTACCGCGAGCCCAATCCGCCTTGGTTTCCACCGAATAATCGCCTCCCCGGTCTTTCCAAGTTCCTATCATCCATGCCAGCTGGCTGAGCTCATTCCCTGGAGTTGGGTCCGCCATGGGAGATTCAATCAGACTCGAAATCAACCATTTACCATCGTTCTTCGTGTAAATTGCCGTATAGCCTGAAGACCGCTTCTGGCCGTCGGGTGAGGTAACCGTCGTTTCGCCTCTTGCTTGGAATACGTCGGTGCCGAGCGGCCGCACGGCATCGGCCTGCATATCCAGCGTCGCTCCTTTATTCTCGCTGAATGTATCCGTCAGCAGTTGCTGGATGTCGGAGCGACCCTCGGTTAGTTGGCCGTTTTCATCGGTGTATTCAGCATCATCAGAAAAATATTGGGCCAAGGCCTTGGCATCCCCGGCGTTGTAAGCCTTCACATAGTCTGGGATCTGCTTGGTGATCGCCGCAGCCTCAGGCGAGGTTGGCTTTTCCGGGGTCTCTGCAGCCAACGCTGCTGCAACCAGAACGCAGATCAGCCCGGCGATGGCAATCGGTTTGTTTTTCATACTTCGTTCACTGGGGGGAGGTAAGAGTTGAGGGGAAAGGATTAGTTCCCGCTGTGTAGACAGCGAGTTTCTATTCAAAAAAAGCTAACCTTTTTTGCCCGCAGAGGATATCGGACCTTGGTCCCATCTTGCGCGAAACTACTTTGACGCCCAATTCGTCGCTTAGTCAGCTCGCTCTTAACCCGGTCAGACGGTCGGAGAGTGAGACCTTGGTCCGATACGACGCTATGGCACTAACGTACCATGGACAATTTTCCGCCGACTTGGTAACGTCGTGAAGGATTAGCGATCGCCGAATAGGCCGAGCGCATGGACGTCGAGCGGTGTTGAGTGGTGGCGGTCGCCGAACTTTTCGTTCCCCCAAGCAATGAAGCCCCGATCCTGTTTAGCGGAGACGCTTAGTATCGCCATTCTCCTCGGCCTCGCCAGTTGCGAGAAGAAGACCGAACATGCGGAGGCGCCGCCGCCTCCGGAAGTATTAGTCACAGATGTTGTTAAAGCCGATGTCCCGATCGTGCGGCAATGGGTCGGTACCTTGAATGGTTCTGACAACGCTGACATCCGGGCTCGAGTCACAGGTTACCTGCAAAAACGGAATTATCAGGAGGGGAGCTTCGTAAAGGAAGGGGATGTGCTTTTTGAGATTGATCCGCGGCCGTTCGAAGCCGCCCTGGCTCAGGCGAAGAGCGACTTGGCCCAGACGCAAGCAATTCAGCTGGCGACACAGGCTCAATTCGAGCGAAATCAAGAACTTTTTAACAAGAAAGTGATTTCTGTTCAGGAATATGAAAATACCAGGCAACTCAACGAAGCGAATGTTGCCAAAGTAGGAGCCGCGGAAGCCGCACTGCAAACCGCTCAGCTCAACTTGGATTTCACTAAAATTATCGCCCCGTTCGACGGCATCGCCGGCATTTCTCAGGCCCAGATAGGCGACCTGGTTGGCCCCTCTGGCTCCACCGCCACCTTGACCACCGAATCGCAAGTCGATCCGATTCGCCTCTATTTTCCAATAAGTGAAGCTGATTATCGCGAGCACTCAAATCTGCTCCGGGAAGCCATGAATAAGCCGGATTCCGAACGCGAAGCAGCTATCGAAATGCTCTTTCCCGACGGAACTGTCTATCCGCAAAAAGGGAAGTTCTCGTTCATCAATCGCCAAGTGGATCCTACGACCGGGACCATTCTGATCGCAGTCAATTTTCCCAATCCGGATCGTACCTTGCGACCGGGGCAATTCGCCGTAGCGAGGGCCGCGATCCAAAATGTTCCCGGCGCGTTGCTGGTGCCCGAGCGCGCGTTGATAGATCTCCAGGGGAACTACCAGCTCGGAGTCGTGGGTGCGGATAAGAAAGCGGACATCCGGGCGGTTAAAATTGGACCCCGCTACAATCGGCAGGTCGTGATCACCGAAGGCCTAAAGGAGGGAGACAAGGTCATCGTTGAGGGAATGCAGAAAGTGCGGCCTGGCATGGTCCTCACAACTAAGCCTTACGAGGAGGCGAAGGCGGATACGGCTAATTCTGAAAGCCAGCCGGCGGAACAGAAGCCACCTACTAGCTAGAACTCGCGGAAACCAAAATGGCTAAATTCTTCGTCAATCGGCCGATTGTCGCCATGGTGATTTCGATCATCATGACCATCGCCGGAGTGGTCGCATTTCTCAGTCTGCCGGTCGCCCAGTACCCTAACATTGTGCCACCCGAGATGCAGGTCAATACGACCTACGTGGGAGCAGACGCCCTCACGGTTGAACAATCGGTGGCAACCCCAATCGAGCAACAGATGAGCGGGGTGGACAACATGAACTACATGTATTCCACCAACGCCAACAACGGTGCTATGCGTTTGGTGGTTAATTTTAATGTCGCTACTGATCCCAATACCGATCAGGTGCTCACGCAGATGCGGCAATCGCAAGCCGAATCTCAATTACCCTCTGACGTCCGCAACTACGGAGTTACCGTAGTAAAATCCACATCGGCACCCTTAATGGTGGTTACACTGACTTCACCCGGCGGGCTTTATGACTCGGTTTTTCTCGCTAACTACGCCTACATCAATCTGGTAGATGCTATGACTCGGGTGCCAGGCATTGCCAGTGTCACGGTTTTCGGCGCAGGCCAATACGCAACCCGGATCTGGGTCGATCCAAATAAGCTGGCCAGTCTCAACATCACCGTACCGGAAATTGTCGCAGCCATCAACGCGCAGAATACCGTGAATCCGGCGGGGCAGATCGGCGCGGAACCGATTCCTCCAGGGCAGCCCTTTACCAATACAGTCAGAGCACAAGGCCGGCTGGTTACCGAGGAGGACTTCGCCAACATCGTCCTGCGCTCTAATGTGAGTGGCGCCTACGTCCGGGTGAAGGACGTCGCTCGGGTCGAACTCGGCGCCCAGACCTATGCCCAGAATAGCCGGGTCAACGGCAAGCCCGGCGCAGTTCTAGGTCTCTACCAATTGCCAGGAACTAACGCTATTAAGGCGGTCGAAGGCGTTCGGAAGTTGATGCAAGAGCTGAGCCAGCGTTTCCCGGCCGGGTTGGAATACGATGTCGCATTGGATACAACTGCCGCGGTCACGGAAGGTATTCACGATATCTATAAGACTTTGGTCGAAGCCATGATCCTCGTGATCGTAGTCGTCTTCGTCTTTTTGCAGGGATGGCGTGCCACTTTAATTCCGTTGCTCGCGGTACCGGTTTCTTTGGTGGGAACCTTTATGGTTTTCCCACTGTTAGGCTTCTCAGTTAACACTCTGTCATTGCTAGGTCTCGTGTTAGCGATCGGCTTGGTCGTGGATGACGCCATCGTTGTGGTCGAAGCGGTGGAACATCACATCGAGCAGGGACTTTCTCCGAAGGATGCAACGTTGAAAGCGATGCACGAAGTCTCCGGCCCGGTGATCGCCATCGCCTTGATTCTTGCCGCCGTCTTTATCCCCACTGCATTTGTCCCGGGCATTACCGGGCGCCTCTATCAGCAGTTCGCGCTGACCATCGCCATATCGGTGATTATCTCCGCGTTTAACGCGTTGACTCTTAGCCCAGCTCTGTCAGCTCTCCTGTTGCGACCGAGAAAGGAATCTCGCGGCCCTCTCGGTTTCTTGTTTAGAGGCTTCAATAGCGGGTTTCTAAAAGCAACGCACGGATACGTCAGTTTATGCCGAATATTAATCCGGCGAAGCATCGTGGCGGTGCTTTTGCTCGCGCTGATCTTGGTTGGGACCGGATGGCTCGGCAAGCGAATCCCGGTCGGCTTTTTGCCTGACGAGGATCAAGGGTATCTCTATGCAAATCTGTCGTTACCGGATGCAGCTTCGCTCGAGCGAACCGACGCGGCTGCCAAGCAGGTGGAGAAAATTTTGCTGAACATCCCCGGGGTGGATAAAGTAACCACCGTCTCCGGTTACAGCCTGTTGAGCAGCGTCACCAGCACCTACAATGCGTTCTTCTTCGTGACGCTTAAGGAATGGAAAGAGCGCAAGAGTGAGGAAGAACACATTGGCCATATCATCAGCTCGGCGAATCGAGCTTTGACGGGGTTAGTCGAAGGACGTGCCTTCGTGTTTCCGCCGCCGGCGATTCCGGGCATCGGCACTTCCGGTGGGGTGACGTTCATGCTGGAAGA